>NZ_JBNCOG010000003.1:0-177898 GCF_051280745.1 Nocardioides ureilyticus
GCGGATGGACGCGACCGGTCTGTTCATCGCCATCGGCCACGACCCCCGCTCCGAGCTGCTCCGCGGGCAGGTGGAGCTGGACGCCAACGGCTACGTCGTCGTGGCCCACCCCTCCACGAGCACCAACTTGGCCGGCGTCTTCGCCGCGGGTGACCTCGTCGACCACCACTACCGCCAGGCGATCACCGCGGCCGGGACCGGCTGCGCGGCCGCCCTGGACGCCGAGCGCTACCTCGCCGCCCTCGACCACGTCGAGACCTCCCCCGAGGGCGCGCAGTCGCGCCTCGAGGCCGAGCTCGCCGCCGAGGCGGCGCCGGCCGGCAGCTGAGGTCTCGCCCGGCCGCGCGCGGGACCAGCCCGGCCGCAGCCGGAACAACTGTCGGCCGGGTGGTGTTCACTCCTCACAGGCTTCCGCCTGAGACGATCTCCAGGGAAAGGGATGTGCACGTGGGCAACATCGCAGCCGTGACCGACGCCGAGTTCGAGGCCCAGGTCCTCAAGTCCGACAAGCCGGTCCTGGTCGACTTCTGGGCCGAGTGGTGCGGCCCGTGCCGCCAGGTCGCGCCGATCCTCGACGAGATCGCCGGCGCACACGGCGACAAGATCACCTTCTTCAAGATGAACGTCGACGAGAACCCGGTGACTCCGTCGTCCTACCGGGTCACCGGCATCCCGACGATCAACGTCTACCAGGGCGGTGAGGTCGTGAAGACGATCGTCGGCGCCCGTCCGAAGGCGACGCTGCTCAACGAGCTGTCGGACTTCATCGCCTGAGTGATGCGCTGGGCACCGCCCAGCCGCCGTCCCTGCGGGCGGCTCACCGCACTGCGGCCCTCGGCACGCTCCCTCGGGAGGGTGTCGGGGGCCGTACCGGTTGCGGCACCGGCCGCACGGCGTCGACGAGGCGCTCCAGCGCCGCCTCGACCTCGTCCTTCCACGTCAGCGCCGAGCGGAGCTCCATCCGCATCCGGGGGTGGAGCGGGTGTGGACGCAGCGTGCCGAAGCCGACGCTGGAGAGGAAGCCCGCCGGCACCACGCACCCGCCGCCCACGGCGCCGGTGGTGCCGAACGCCTCGACCGCACGGATCCCGCCCCGTTGGATCAGGTCGCGGGCCATCCCCTGCACGAGCATCCGGCCCAGCCCGCCCCCGGCATGACGCCGGTCGACGTGGAGGCTGGCGAGCAGGACGGCGTCGGCGCTGACCGGTGCGGTCGGGAACCCGGCGGCCCCGGGGGCGAACGCCGCGGGCACGTAGACGGCGTGCCCCACGGGCTCCTCGTCGACGAGGACCACCCGGCCGCACGAGCCCCACTCGCGCAGCACCTCCGAGAGCCAGGCGTGCTTCTCGGCTGCTGGGTCGTCGACGCGCCCGCGTCGGACGGGGTCCAGCTCCCAGAACAGGCACTCCCGGCACGGTCCGGTGAGCTGGTCGAGGTGGTCCAGCGTCAGCCGGACGACCTTCCGCGACATGAGGACCTCCTCCCGCCCGCCATCATGGCACGCGGCCTGCGAGGATGGCCGTGTGCGCCAGATCCGCCAGAGCCGAAAGCTCAAAGATGTCCGGTACGACGTCCGTGGTCCGATCCTCGTCGAGGCCCAGCGCCTGGAGAGCGAGGGCCATCGGGTCCTGAAGCTCAACATCGGCAACACCGCACCGTTCGGGTTCGAGGCGCCCGAGGCGATCGTCGCGGACATGGTGCACCACCTGCCGGACTCCCAGGGGTACGCCGACTCCCGGGGCATCTACGAGGCCCGCACCGCGGTGATGAACTACTACCAGTCGCGCGGCCTCCGGGAGACGAGCGTGGAGGACGTCTTCATCGGCAACGGCGTCTCCGAGCTCATCTCGATGGTGCTGCAGGCCTTCGTCGACGACGGCAACGAGATCCTCGTGCCCGCGCCGGACTACCCGCTGTGGACCGGAGCGGTGACCCTGGCCGGCGGCACGGCGGTCCACTACCGCTGCGACGAGGCGGACGACTGGAACCCCGACCTCGCCGACATCGAGGCCAAGGTCACCGAGCACACCCACGCCCTGGTCATCATCAACCCGAACAACCCGACCGGAGCCGTCTACAGCGAGGAGACGGTCAAGGGCCTCGTCGACATCGCCCGCCGCCACGACCTGGTCGTGATGGCGGACGAGATCTACGAGAAGATCCTCTTCGAGGACGCCGTGCACCACCACGCGGCGACCTACGCCGGGAGCGACGTGCTCTGCCTGACCTTCAGCGGGCTGTCGAAGGCGTACCGGGTCTGCGGCTACCGCGCCGGCTGGGTGATGATCTCGGGGCCCAAGGAGCTGGCGACCGACTTCATCGAGGGCCTCACCCTCATCGCGAACATGCGGATGTGCTCGAACGTGCCGGCCCAGCACGCCATCCAGACCGCGCTCGGGGGCTACCAGTCGGTCGAGGAGCTGATCGGGCCGGGTGGGCGCTACTACGAGCAGTCGATGCTCGCCCACCGACTGCTCAACGAGATCCCCGGCGTCAGCAGCGTGCGCCCCCGCGGAGCGCTGTACTGCTTCCCGCGCCTCGACCCGGAGGTCTACCCGATCGAGGACGACGAGGCGTTCGTGCTCGACCTCCTCCGGGCGAAGAAGCTCCTGGTCACGCACGGCACCGGGTTCAACTGGCCCGCGCCCGACCACTTCCGGCTGGTGACGCTCCCGGACGTCACCGTGCTCGAGGAGGCCATCGGCCGGATCGCGGACTTCCTCGCCGTCCGTCGCTGACCCACGGGCGCGGCCGCCTTCGCCGTGCCCCTACGCTCGCCGCATGCGCGACATCAGCTACCCGCCGATCATCCTGACGGCCAAGGCCGCCTTCCGGCTCCTGGGCCAGCGGTTCCAGCTGACCGGTACCGAGCACGTCCCTCGTGAGGGCGGCGTGCTCCTCGCCTGCAACCACGTCGGGTACCTCGACTTCATCTACGGCGGTCTCGCGGCCCACCCGTCGGGTCGGCTGGTGCGGTTCATGGCGAAGAAGGAGATCTTCGACCACCCGGTCGGCGGTCCGGTGATGCGCTCGATGCACCACATCGAGGTGGACCGCGGCGAGGGCCTCGCGTCCTACCGCACCGCGGTCGACTACCTGCGCCAGGGCGAGGCCGTCGGGATCTTCCCCGAGGCCACCATCTCGCGCTCGATGGAGATCAAGGAGCTGAAGTCCGGCGCGGTGCGGATCGCGGCGGAGGCCGGGGTGCCGCTCCTGCCGGTGGTGCTGTGGGGCACGCAGCGGATCCTGACCAAGGACCACCCGAAGGACTTCTCCCGCGGAAAGACCATCTCGATCACGGTCGGCGAGCCGATGCACCCGACGGGGGAGGACCCCGTCGCGGAGACGGCCGCCCTCAAGAAGGCGATGACGGGGCTCCTGGACCAGACGATCGCCGGCTACCCCGCCGACGAGCAGGCTCCGGGATCCTGGTGGCTTCCCGCCCGGCACGGAGGGTCGGCGCCGACCCCCGAGGAGGCCGACCGCCTCGACGCAGAGGAGAAGCGCGCCCGTGCCGCCCGGCGGGCCCAGCGCCGCGGAGCCTGACGGCTGTCACAGAGCTGCTTTGTCGACAAAGCGTTAAGTGGCTTCATCGCTAGATCGTTGTAGCGATGTCGCCGACCGCTGCGACGTCAGATCGGGCGGTCCGAGCGGTTCCGGGGGTCCATCACGTCCACGATCCGGCGGAGGTCGTCCAGCGAGGCGAACTCCACCGTGATCTTCCCCTTGCTCTTCCCGAGGTCGACCTTCACCCGGGTCTCGAACCGGTCCGAGAGCCGCTCGGCCAGGTCGGCGAGGCCCGGGGCGGCCGGCTTGGCGCGCCGCGCCACGGGCGCCGCCGTGCTCGGGTCACCCACCGCGACGATCTCCTCGAGGCCACGGACGCTGATGCCCTCGGCCACCACCCGTTGGGCCAGTCGGTCCTGCAGGCCCGCGTCCTCGACCGCGAGCAGTGCCCGAGCGTGACCCGCGGACAGCACGCCGGCGGCCACCCGCCGCTGGACGGCAGGGCTGAGGCGGAGCAGGCGCAGGGTGTTGCTGATCTGCGGGCGCGAGCGCCCGATCCGCTGGGCGAGCTCGTCGTGGGTGCAGCCGAAGTCCTCCAAGAGCTGAGCGTACGCCGCAGCCTCCTCCAGCGGGTTCAGCTGGGACCGGTGCAGGTTCTCCAGGAGCGCGTCGCGGAGCATGTCGGTGTCTTCGGTCCGCCGGACGATCGCGGGGATCCGGTCGAGCCCCGCCTGCTGGGAGGCGCGCCACCGGCGCTCGCCCATGACGAGCTCGTACTCGTCGTCCCCCGTGCGTCGGACGACGACCGGCTGCAGCAGCCCCACCTCGCCGATCGAGTGGACGAGCTCGGCCATGGCGTCCTCGTCGAACACCTGCCGGGGCTGCACCCGGTTCGGCACGATCTGGCCGATCGGCACCTCGGCGAAGTAGGCGTCCGCGACCGGCGCCAGCGCCCCGGCGGGCGCGGGGGAGCCTGGAGCGTCCGGGGAGCCTTGAGCGTCCGCGGAGCCGGTGCTCGACCGGCCCGAGCCGTCCGTCCCACCATCCGAGTCGGCGGCCGTCGGGATGAGGGAGCCGAGGCCGCGGCCGAGACCACGGCGACCCTGCGGCTTCGACGTCACGCGGACCCTCCTCGGCGAGTGGCCGCACGGCCGGTGATCTCCCGCGCTGCCTCCAGGTAGCTCAGCGCGCCGGGGGAGCCGGGGTCGTAGGTCATCACGGTCTGACCGTACGACGGCGCCTCGGAGACCCGCACGGAGCGGGGGATCGCCGTCCGGAGCACCTGGTTCCCGAAGTGCTCCCGCACCTCGTCGGCGACGCCGGCTGCCAGCCGGGTGCGCGCGTCGTACATGGTGATGAGGATCGTCGACACCTCCAGCGCCGGGTTCAGGTGCGCGCGCACCATCTCGACGGTCTCGAGGAGCTGGCCGAGGCCCTCGAGTGCGTAGTACTCGGCCTGGATGGGGATCAGCATCTCCTCGCCCGCGACCAACGCGTTCAGCGTGAGCAGACCGAGCGAGGGCGGACAGTCCACCAGCACGTAGTCGAAGCGCTCGTCACCCGCCTCGGCGGCGGTGCCGACCCACGGGTGGCCGCTGATGGCCTTCTTCAGGCGTCCTTCCCGGGCCACCACGCTGACGAGCTCGATCTCCGCGCCGGCGAGGTCGATGGTCGCGGGGACGACGAACAGGCCGTCGAGGTCGGGACTGGGGCTCACGACGTCCGCGAGTGGTACGCCGTCGACCAGGGCGTCGTAGGTCGACGGCGTGCCCCGCCGGTGGTCGACGCTCAGCGCCGTCGACGCGTTCCCCTGCGGGTCGAGGTCGATCACGAGCACCCGCTGGCCGAGCTGCGCGAGGGCCGCTGCGATGTTCACCGTCGAGGTCGTCTTGCCGACGCCGCCCTTCTGGTTGGCTACCACGAAGACCCGGGTCCGTTCCGGGCGGGGCACGACGGGCCGCTCGCCGGTCCGCGAACGGGCGAGCACCGAGTGCTGTGCGGCCTTCGCGAGGGGCGTCTGGTCGTCGTCGAACCCGGCGGAGTACTCCGCGAGCTCCTCAGCCGTCCGGACCCGGTAGCTACCGGCAGTCGAGCTGGTTTCACGTGAAACCCCACTCGGGTCCGTTGTTCCACGTGAAACGTCGGGTGGCTCAGACACGGGCACTCCTGTGGATAACTTCGGCAAAACTGTGGACGTTCACGCTCAGCGGCGCAGTGTCGTCGGTGGATAACCTGCGGAACGGCGGCCGGCGGCCCCTCCGCCGCTAGGAGCCCCGATCTCCTCGGCTGCGCGAGCCGCGCTGACCGGCGGGACCCCTTCCCTTCGGTCGCCGACCGCCGGGGGCGGCCGCAGCGCGCCAAGATACCGCCGACGGATCCGCCCAGGAAACCCGGACCGCCATCGTGGTCTCCGCGAGGGAGTCAGCTCCCAGCACGAGCGGCTCAGGAGCCGCGCATCCGAGTCCGGCCAGCACGTCCCGCGCGCCGTCGATCTCCTCCGCGACGGCGGACCCCTTCATCGCCACCAGCGACCCGGACGGCGCGACCAGGGGCATCGACCACTCCAGCAACCGTCCCAAGGGTGCGACCGCCCGCGACGTCACCACGCCGAACCGGCGGGTGCCATGGAGGCTCTCCGCGCGTCCCCGCACGACCTCGACGCGCTCGAGTGCGAGCTCCTCGACCACCTCGCTGAGGAAGGTCGTCCGGCGCAGCAGCGGCTCGAGGAGCGTCACCTCGAGATCAGGCCGTGCGATCGCAAGCACCAGACCGGGTAGGCCTGCTCCCGAGCCGACGTCGCAGACCCGGGCTCCCTCCGGGATGGCCTCCCCCAGGACGGCGCAGTTGAGGAGGTGCCGGGTCCACAGGCGGGGCGTCTCGCGCGGCCCGATCAACCCGCGGACGACCCCCGCATCCGCGAGCAGCCCCGCGTACCGCACGGCCAGCTCCAGGCGGTCCTCGGGGAAGAGCGACCGCGCCACCTCTGGCGGGGGAGGCGGCGGCGATGTTTCACGTGGAACCTCGCCCATGGTCCTCAGCTCCGAGGGCGAGCGGGGACGATCACTCCGGGAGGACGACGACGTACCGGCGCGGCTCCACGCCCTCGGACTCCGAGACCAGACCCGCCTGCGCCACCACGTCGTGGACGACCTTCCGCTCGAACGGCGTCATCGGGTCGAGCGACACCGGCGATCCCGACTCCCGGACCCTCGCGACCGTCTCCTCACCGAGCGCGACGAGCTGCTCACGCCGCTGGGCGCGGAAGCCGGAGATGTCGAGCATCAGTCGCGAGCGCTCGCCGGTCTCGCGGTAGACCGCGAGCCTGGTCAGCTCCTGGAGGGCGTCGAGCACCTCGCCCTCGCGCCCCACCAGCTGTTGCAGGTCGGCGCCGACGATCGAGACGGCGGCGCGGTCGCCTTCCACGTCGATGTCGAGGTCACCGTCGAGGTCCGCGATGTCCAGCAGCTCCTCGAGGTAGTCCGCGGCGATGTCGCCCTCGGCCTCGAGCCGCTCCACGCGCGACGGCCGCCGGTCGTCGGCCTCGCCCGTCACCTGCGTCGTCTCCGTCGTCTCGTCGGTCACTTCTTCTTCCCACCTTCGGTACTGCCGCCGGCAGCACGCTGGCCGCCAGAGGACTTCCGTTGCTGTCGGGTCTGCTTGCGCGGCTGCTGGCGCTGCGAGGGACGCGGCGCCGGCGGCGCCTGCTCCTCGACCGGCGCGGAGGACGTCGACTCGGCAGCGGCGTCGCCGCCCTTGCGAGCCGCCTTGGTCCGGTCCCGCTCCTGCTTCGCCGCGAACGCCGGCGTCCCCGGCGCGGGGTTGTTGCGGATGACGTAGAACTGCTGGCCCATGGTCCACAGGTTCGACGTCGTCCAGTAGAAGAGCACGCCGATCGGGAACGCGATGCCGCCGACGGCGAAGACGACGGGCAGGACGTAGAGGAGCATCTTCTGCTGCTGGGCGTACGGACCGCTCAGCGCGTCGGCCGGCATGTTCTTGCTCATCAGCTGCCGCTGGGTCAGGAAGGTGGTCGCCGTCATGGCGACGACGAGCACTGCAGCGAGCGCCATGACGCCGAGGTGGCCGTCGGCGTTGAGGAAGGTGTTGGCGATCGGGATCCGGCCGAAGAGCTCTGCGCCGCCGAACTGGTCGGCCTGCTCGCCGGTCAGGATCCCCCTCGGGTTGCCGTGCGACGCCTGGTCGATGAGGCGGAAGAGCGCGAAGAAGATCGGCATCTGGAGCAGGATCGGCAGGCAGGAGGCGAACGGGTTGGTCCCGGTCTCCTTGTAGAGCTTCATCGTCTCCTGCGCGAGACGCTCCCGGTCGTGCCCGTACTTCTTCTGCAGCTCCTTGACCTTGGGCTGGATCAGCTGCATGTTCCGGCTGGACTTGATCTGCTTGACGAACAGCGGGATCAGGGCCGCGCGGATCACCAGGGTCAGCCCGACGATCGACAGCACCCAGGCAGCCCCGCTGTTCGGGTCGAGGACGCGGCCGAGGACGTTGTGGAACCCGACGAGTATGACGGAGATGACGTAGTAGAGCGGCGTCATGACGAAGCCGCCGATGTCGGTGAAGAAGTCCACGGGTCAGGCTCCTTGGCTGGGCATGGACCCCGCGCTCGCGCGGGGAGGAACGGGGTCGTAGCCGCCGGCCGACCAGGGGTGGCAGCGACCCAGTCGGCGCACCGCGAGCCAGCTGCCGCGCACGCTGCCGTGTGCGGTGACGGCCTCCAGCGCGTACGCCGAGCAGGACGGGTGGTACCGGCAGACCTGCCCGTACAGCGGGCTGATCACGGCCCGGTAGCCGCGCAGCAGCGCGATGAGGACGTGCTTCACGCCGGCACCGTGGGCAGGGCACGCCGCAAGCCCCGGGACAGGTCCGCGTCGAGCGTCGCGTACGCCGCCTCAGCGGCGGCAGGGAGCGCCCGGACGACGAGGACCGAGCCCGCCGGGAGGCGAGCGACGTGCTCCCGGGCCAGGTGACGCAACCGGCGCTTCACCTGGTTGCGGACCACTGCGCCGCCGACCGCCTTGCTCACCACGAGTCCGACCCGGGGTGGCAGGGGTTCGGCATCGCGGTGCGGCGATGCCTCGCTACCCGCTGTGCCGTCGGGCACGAGCAGGTGCACGACGAGAGACCTGGTCCCCGCACGTGCGCCCGCGCGGACGGCCGCCCGGAACGTGTCCGCGTCGCGCAGTCGGTGCGACGGGGGCAACATGGGCGGTCGCCGGCGGTGCGCTGCGGGCGGGTGGACGGCGTCGCGACCGTCAGACGGCCAGGCTCTTGCGGCCCTTGCGCCGGCGCGACGACAGGATGGCGCGACCGGCACGGGTGCGCATGCGCAGGCGGAAACCGTGCACCTTGTGGCGACGACGGTTGTTCGGCTGGTACGTACGCTTGCTCACGAGCTCTTCCTTCGGATGGCGGTTCGGGGAGTCGACCCTGGCGGAGCCGGGTGCGGCACCCGTCGACACCGGGTGACCGGCCAACGGTACGCGCTCGGGAATTGCAGGGTCAAACCGGCGGACACAGGCGAGAGACGCCTCGCGACCACCCTACGGGGCCTGTGGATGACGGCTTGCCGCTCGTCGCCGGAGCGGGTTACGTTCGAACCCGTCGGGGTTCCCCTCCAGTCGCCGAGCCGGACCGGTGCGGCGCACCGCACGCTCCGCCGCGGAGCCGCTCACCACCGGCTGACCTGCAGGAACACGCACAGCTCGGTGGCGCACACTGGACCTCGACGAGCCTTCCGCACGGCGAGCGAGCCTGGTTCACAGCCTGTGGACAAAGGTGTGGAACTTTGTTCGAGGTCAAGAGAAGGGGAGCCCCCGTGGAGCACACCGTGCCGGACCTGGCGCAGGCCTGGCGGACCGTGGTCGAGGAGCTGCAGCCGCACCAGCGGGCGTGGCTCACCGCCAGCGAGCCCGTCACGTTGCACGAGAGCACGGCCATCGTCGCCGTGCCGAACGACTTCACCCGTGGCCAGCTCGAGGGGCGGCTGCGTGGCCAGCTCGAGGACGCTCTGACCATCGCCTTCGGCCGGGAGATCCGCATCGCGGTCACCGTGAACCCGGCGCTCGAGGCGCCCGCGCAACCGGCCGCCGTGGTGCCACCCACGCTCGACGAGTCGATGGATCGATCCAGCGACATGTCGACAATGCCCGGTGACGACCGCAGCGGCCTCGAGCCGGCTCCCTCGGGCCACGCCGTCGACCCCGGCGCGCGGGACGCGCTCCCCCCGCCCTCCGCCTTCGGTGCCTCCCACGCGCCGGAGGGCAACCGGCCGACAGCCCTGGAGACCCGCCTCAATCCGAAGTACACGTTCGAGACCTTCGTCATCGGCTCCTCGAACCGCTTCCCGCACGCCGCCGCCGTCGCCGTCGCCGAGGCACCGGGCAAGGCCTACAACCCGCTGCTGGTCTACGGCGACTCCGGTCTCGGGAAGACCCACCTCCTCCACGCGATCGGTCACTACGTCCGGAGCCTCTACACCGGGGCGAAGGTGCGGTACGTCTCGAGCGAGGAGTTCACCAACGAGTTCATCAACGCGATCCGCGACGACCGGCAGGACCGGTTCAAGCGTCGCTACCGCGACGTCGACGTGCTCCTCATCGACGACATCCAGTTCCTGGAGGGCAAGACCCAGACCCAGGAGGAGTTCTTCCACACCTTCAACACGCTCCACAACGCCAACAAGCAGATCGTCCTGACCTCCGACCGGGCGCCGAAGCGGCTCGAGGCGCTCGAGGACCGGCTGCGGAACCGGTTCGAGTGGGGGCTGATCACCGACGTCCAGCCGCCGGACCTCGAGACCCGGATCGCCATCCTCCGCAAGAAGGCGGCGATGGACCGCCTGACGGCGCCGCCGGACGTGCTGGAGTTCATCGCCTCGAAGATCCAGACCAACATCCGCGAGCTCGAGGGCGCCCTCATCCGCGTCACGGCGTTCGCCAACCTCAACCGCCAGGAGGTCGACATGACCCTGGCCGAGATCGTCCTCAAGGACCTGATCCCCGAGGGCGGCGAGCCGGAGATCACCGCGGGCCTGATCATCGCGCAGACCGCGGCCTACTTCGGTCTCTCCATCGAGGAGCTGACCGGTCCCAGCCGCGGCCGGCACCTGGTCATGGCTCGACAGATCGCCATGTACCTGTGCCGCGAGCTCACCGACCTCTCCCTGCCGAAGATCGGCGCGCAGTTCGGCAACCGCGACCACACGACGGTCATGTACGCCGACCGGAAGATCAACCAGCTCCTCGCCGAGCGGCGGGCGGTCTTCAACCAGGTGAGCGAGCTGACCAACCGGGTCAAGATGCAGGCGCGGCAGGGCTGATCCCCCGGCGGCGGACCTGGATGACCGTGGTCGAACGTGTCGTCCACCTGTGGACCAGGACCCGCCTACCCCCCGAACTACACGGGGAGGATCTGTGGAGAAGAGATGACCACCGCCCGCCGGAGCCGGCGGGCTCCACATCCCGAGCACGAGCGTGGGTCGTTCCTCCACAACCCCTGTGCACGTCGAATCGCCGACCGGACCTGCACGAACACGGTTCATCCACAGTTTCCACCGATGCTCTGACTCCCACCTACCTCCAGACGATCAGATCCTCGGTGAACGTTCTCCGGGCCCCCTGCCTGTGCACGAACGCCAACCTTCCACCGAATCTCCCACCGCTCCGGCGCGCATGGCAGGATGCGGATCCCGATCTGGCCTCTCTCCACCGAAGGACTCCATCGTGAAGTTCCGCGTCGACCGCGACGTGCTCGCGGACGCTGTCGCCTGGGCTGCTCGCAGCCTCCCGGTCCGGCCCAGCGTGCCGGTCCTCGCCGGCCTCCTCATCGACGCGACCGACGACGGCCTGGTCCTCTCGACGTTCGACTACGAGACCTCCGCGCGGGCGACGCTGATGGCCGAGGTCAGCGACGAGGGCCGCGCCCTGGTCAGCGGCCGGCTGCTCGCCGACATCTGCCGCAGCCTCCCCGCGAAGCCGGTCGAGATGGTCCTCGAGGGGGCCCGCGTCTCGCTCACGTGCGGCTCGGCCCGGTTCAGCCTGCAGACGATGCCGGTGGAGGACTACCCGAGCCTCCCGGAGATGCCCACCGCGACCGGCACGGTGCCGAGCGACCAGTTCGCGCACGCGGTCGCCCAAGCCGTGACGGCCGCCGGCCGCGACGACATGCTGCCGGTCCTGACCGGCGTCCGGCTCGAGATCGACGGCGCCACCATCTCGCTGCTGGCCACCGACCGCTTCCGCCTCTCCCAGCGCGAGCTCGGGTGGAGCCCGCGCACTCCCGACGAGAGCCTGGCGGCGCTGGTGCCGGCCAAGGTGCTGGGCGACACCGCGAAGTCGCTCACCGCGGGCAGCGAGGTCACCATCGCGCTGTCCGCCACCGGCACCGGTGAGGGGATCATCGGCTTCGAGGGCAACGCTCCCGGCGGGGTGCGCCGGACGACCACCCGGCTGCTCGACGGCGAGTTCCCGAAGGTGCGCAGCCTCTTCCCCTCCGAGCACCTGACCGTCGCGAAGGTCGAGAAGGCGGCGCTCGTGGAGTCGGTCAAGCGCGTGGCGCTGGTCGCCGAGCGCAACACCGCGGTCCAGCTCGCGTTCAGCGACGGCGTCCTCACCCTCGACGCCGGCTCCGGCGACGAGGCGCAGGCCTCGGAGTCGATCGAGGCCACCGTCGAGGGCGACGACATCACCACCGGGTTCAACCCCCAGTTCCTCCTCGACGGCCTGACGGCCATCGACCAGCCGGTCGTCGAGCTGGCCTTCACCCAGTCCTCGAAGCCCGTCGTCATCAGCGGGTCCGTCGAGGACGGTGCCGCGGAGCCCGGGTTCCGCTACCTGTTGATGCCGCGCCGTCTGCTCTCCTGAGGATGGGTACCGGCCGCACGCCCCTGACCCATTCCTGAGCGGGAGGAAGCACCATGCACCTCGGACTCGTCGGCCTCGGCAAGATGGGCGGCAACATGCGTGAGCGCCTGCGCCGCGCCGGCCACACCGTGACGGGCTACGACCGCAACCCCGACGTCAGCGACGCGGACTCCCTCGAGGACCTCGTCGCCCAGCTGCCGAGCCCCAAGGTGGTCTGGGTGATGGTGCCGGCGGGTGAGCCGACCCGGCAGACCGTCGCCACCCTCGGTGAGCTCCTCGGCGAGGGCGACGTCGTCGTCGACGGCGGCAACTCGCGCTGGACCGACGACCTCGAGCACGCCGAGATGCTCGCCGCGAAGGGCGTCGGCTTCGTCGACTGCGGCGTCTCCGGTGGTGTCTGGGGCCTCGAGAACGGCTACGCGCTCATGTACGGCGGCTCGGCCGAGGACGTCGCGAAGGTGCAGCCCGCCTTCGACGCGCTCAAGCCCGAGGGCGAGTTCGGCTCCGTCCACGCCGGGCGGGTCGGCGCCGGCCACTTCTCGAAGATGGTCCACAACGGCATCGAGTACGCGATCATGCAGTCCTACGCCGAGGGCTGGGAGCTGCTCGAGAAGGTCGACATGGTCGACAACGTCACCGAGGTCCTGCGCTCCTGGCGGGAGGGCACGGTCATCCGGTCCTGGCTCCTCGACCTGCTGGTGGCGGCGCTGGACCAGCAGCCGAACCTGGAGGGGATCCGCGGCTACGCGGAGGACTCCGGCGAGGGGCGCTGGACGGTGGAGGCCGGCATCGAGAACGCCGTCGCCACTCCGGCGATCACCGCCGCCCTCTACGCGCGGTTCGTCTCCCGGCAGGACGACTCCCCGGCGATGAAGGCGGTGGCGGCCATGCGCAACCAGTTCGGTGGCCACGCCATGCAGACCTCGGCGCCCGAGGGCGGTGACGCCGACACCGGCACGCCGGACCAGACGGCGTCGGCGGAGGCTGCCGGCTCGGGCGACCCGTCGGCGCCCGCGGAGAGCTAGGGAGCCGTTGCACGTCTCGCACCTGACCCTTCACGACTTCCGGTCGTACGCCGCCGCGGAGGTGGCGCTGGACCCGGGCGTCACCGCGTTCATCGGTCGCAACGGGCAGGGCAAGACCAACCTCGTGGAGGCGGTCGACTACCTCTCCCGGCTCTCCTCCCACCGGGTGGCCGGCGATGCCCCACTGGTCCGCGCCGGCGCGGACCACGCGGTGGTGCGAGCCGCGGTGGTCCGCGACGGCCGCACGGCCGTGCTCGAGGTGGAGATCAACCCCGGCCGCTCGAACCGGGCGCGGGTCAACCGGTCCCCGTTGCCCCGGGCCCGGGAGCTCGTCGGCCTGGTGCGGACCGTGGTCTTCTCCCCGGAGGACCTCACCCTGGTCAAGGGCGACCCCTCCGACCGGCGCCGCTTCCTCGACGACCTGTTGGTCCTGCGCACGCCGAGGATCGCCGGCGTGCGCGCCGACTACGACCGGGTCCTGAAGCAGCGCAACTCCCTGCTCAAGACCGCCGGCGCCGCACGCCGGGGCAGCAGCTCCCAGGAGGCGGCCTTGTCGACGCTCGGGGTCTGGGACGCGCACCTCGCGCGCACCGGCGCCGAGCTCCTGGCCGGTCGCCTGGAGCTCGTCGCCGAGCTGGCGCCGTACGTCGGGCGGGCGTACGCGACCGTCGCCCGCGGCGCGAACCGGGACGACGCCGGCATCTCCTACCGCCCGTCGCTCGAGCTGGACGGCGTCGCGGACCGGGGCGCCCTGACCGAGGCGCTCCTCGCCGAGCTCGAGCGCCGACGCGGTGACGAGCTGGACCGAGGGGTCTCGCTGGTCGGGCCGCACCGCGACGAGCTGCTGCTGACCCTCGCGCTCGGTGGGGGCGAGGAACGGCTGCCGGTGAAGGGCTACGCCTCGCACGGTGAGTCGTGGTCCTTCGCGCTGGCCCTGCGGCTGGCCTCCTACGACCTCCTCCGCTCCGACGGCGACGACCCGATCCTGGTGCTCGACGACGTCTTCGCCGAGCTCGACACCGGCCGCCGCGCGCAGCTGGCCGAGCTGGTCGCCGACGCCGAGCAGGTGCTGGTCACCGCGGCGGTGGGCGCGGACGTCCCCGAGGTGCTCGCCGGGGCGCGGTTCACGGTCTCCGGTGGCGAGGTGCGCCGTGACGGCTGACGACGACCGGCCCGACGACCGGCCCGACGACCGGCCCGACGACCGGCCCGACGACCGGCCCGATGGTGGGGCCGGGAGCAGGGCGGAGGGCGACGCCGTCCCGGCCGCCGAGGACCACCGCGCCGACGGGCTCGACCTCGCCCGGGCCCTCACCCGTGCCACGGCGGGGTCGGGGAAGCGCGCCGGCAGGCGCCGGGGGCGTCCGGCCGGTGGCGCCGCCCGGTCGGGTGCCGGCCGGGTCAGCGGCGCGCACCCCGATGACCGCGACCCGCAGCTGCTCGACTCCACCCTCGGCCGGCTCGTGGCCGAGCGCGGGTGGGAGCTCGACCTCCGGGTCCACGGGGTGTTCGGCAGGTGGGCGGAGCTGGTCGGGGACGAGGTGGCCGCGCACTGCACACCGGAGTCCTTCGACGAGGGCCGGCTGGTCGTCCGTACCGACTCCACCGCGTGGGCGACCCAGCTCCGGCTGCTCGCGCCGACGGTCGTGCGCCGGCTCAACGAGGAGCTGGGCCACGGCACCGTGACGGTGATCGAGGTCCTGGGGCCACACCTGCCCACCTGGAAGAAGGGCCCGCGGTCGGTCCGCGACGGGCGGGGCCCACGCGACACCTACGGCTGATCGACCCACCGAGGCAGGGCCCCAGCCCGGGTCCGGCGTGGCCGACGCTCTGCCGTGTGGAGCGGGGATCGGCCGTACCCCCGGCCGTCCACCCCCCTGTTCGGCCGTCCCCGGTGCCCTCACGAGGCTTGTGCGGCCGTTCTTCGCCGCCGGATCCCCCACAGCCGCAGGTCGTGACGTGTCCAGAGGCGTCCCAGGCGGTAGCATGGCAGCGGGTCGCCTCGTGCGACCCGTCCCATGTCCGGCTCCCTGTGAAGCCGGCCCGGCTCGCGCAGAAGAGGTGGACGTGTCCGAGGAGACCCCCGTCGACGGATCCCCCGCTCCCACACCCCCGCCGGCCCCCGTGCCGCCCGCCGCGGAGTTCGAGTACGACGCCTCGGCCATCCAGGTGCTCGAGGGCCTCGAGGCGGTGCGCAAGCGCCCGGGCATGTACATCGGTTCCACCGGCGAGCGGGGCCTGCACCACCTGATCTGGGAGATCGTCGACAACGCCGTCGACGAGGCGCTGGCCGGCCACTGCGACCGGATCGTCGTCACGCTCCAGGGCGACGGCGGGATCCGCGTGGAGGACAACGGTCGTGGCATCCCGACCGACACCGCGCCGGGCCAGGACGTCCCGGCCCTGACGCTGGCCCTCACCGTGCTCCACGCCGGCGGCAAGTTCGGCGGCGGGGGCTACAAGGTCTCCGGTGGCCTGCACGGCGTCGGCGTCTCGGTCGTCAACGCGCTCAGCAGCCGGCTGGTCGCCGAGGTGAAGAACCGCGGCCACCTGTGGCGGCAGACGTTCAACCTCGGCGTGCCGGACGGGCCGCTGGAGCAGGTGCGGGCGATGGAGCCGGGCGAGCGGACCGGCACCACGGTCACCTTCTGGGCCAGCCCGGACATCTTCGAGACCACGCGGTACTCCCTGGAGACCATCACCACCCGGATCCGGGAGATGGCGTTCCTGAACAAGGGGCTGGAGATCGTGGTCCGCGACGAGCGGCCCGCGGCCGACGACCTCGCCGACGCGGTGGAGGACGAGACGGTCGCCGACTCCGTCGAGGAGGCCGCGGGTGGCATCCACCGCGGCGAGGGCGGCGGGACCGAGCAGGTCTTCCGCTACGAGCGCGGCCTCGTCGACTACGTCGAGCACCTCAACCGCAGCAAGCAGGCGGCCAACCCCTCGATCATCTCCTTCGAGGCCGAGACCGCCGCCGACGTCGAGAACCACATGAGCCTCGAGGTCGCCATGCAGTGGAACACCTCGTACAGCGAGTCGGTGCACACCTTCGCCAACACGATCAACACCCACGAGGGCGGCACGCACGAGGAGGGCTTCCGCGCGGCGCTCACCTCGCTGGTCAACCACTGGGGCGAGGAGTGGGGCCAGATCAAGAAGCCCGAGGACCGGGTCAAGGGCGACGACATCCGCGAGGGCCTGACGGCGATCATCTCGGTCAAGCTCGGCGAGCCGCAGTTCGAGGGGCAGACCAAGACCAAGCTCGGCAACACCGAGACCAAGGGCTTCGTCCAGCGGGTGACCAACGACCAGCTCGGTGCCTGGTTCGAGCAGAACCCGGCCGAGGGCCGCGACATCGTCCGCAAGGCCCAGGCCGCGGCGCACGCGCGGGTCGCCGCACGGAAGGCCCGCGAGCTGGCGCGCTCCCGCAAGGGGCTCCTCGGCGGTGGCGGCCTCCCCGGCAAGCTGTCGGACTGCCAGTCGACCAACCCGGTCGAGTGCGAGGTCTTCATCGTCGAGGGCGACTCCGCGGGCGGCTCGGCCCGGCAGGGTCGCGACCCGCGGATCCAGGCGATCCTCCCGATCCGCGGCAAGATCCTCAACGTCGAGAAGGCCCGCATCGACAAGGTGCTCGGCAACGCCGAGGTGCAGTCGATCATCTCCGCCCTGGGAACCGGCATCCAGGAGGAGTTCGACCTCGAGAAGCTGCGCTACCACAAGGTGGTGCTGATGGCCGACGCTGACGTCGACGGCCACCACATCAACACCCTCCTGCTGACGCTGCTCTTCCGGTTCATGCGGCCGCTCATCGAGCACGGCCACGTCTACATGGCGCAGCCGCCGCTCTACCGCCTGCGGTGGAACAAGCCGCACGACCACGAGTTCGTCTACTCCGACGCCGAGCGCGACGCGCTGCTCGCCGACGGCCAGGCGGCCGGCAAGAAGCTGCCCAAGGAGAACCCGGTCCAGCGCTACAAGGGCCTCGGCGAGATGAACGCGAAGGAGCTGTGGGAGACCACCATGGATCCCGACCAGCGGCTGATGCTCCAGGTCACGCTCGACGACGCCGCCCACGCCGACGAGATCTTCTCGATCCTCATGGGCGAGGACGTGGAGCAGCGCCGCTCGTTCATCCAGCGCAACGCCAAGGACGTCCGATTCCTCGATATCTAGGCGTCTAGCCCTGTTCCTAGATACGAGTAGAACGACCGAGAGAGAGCAATCGTGACCGAGACGCCCACCGACGGCGGCGCACCCCTGGGACCCGGCGGCCGGATCGAGCCGGTGGAGCTGCAGACCTCCATGCAGCGCGCCTACATCGACTACGCCATGGCGGTCATCGTCGGCCGCGCGCTGCCCGACGTCCGCGACGGCCTCAAGCCGGTGCACCGCCGGGTGCTCTACGCGATGTACGACGGGGGCTACCGGCCCGACCGCGGGTTCTCCAAGTGCAGCCGCGTCGTCGGCGACGTCATGGGTCAGTACCACCCCCACGGCGACTCCGCGATCTACGACACCCTCGTGCGGCTGGCCCAGCCCTGGGTGATGCGGGCCCCGATGATCCAGGGCCAGGGCAACTTCGGCTCGCCCGGCAACGACGCGGCCGCCGCGATGCGGTACACCGAGTGCCGGATGGCCCCGCTGGCCATGGAGATGGTCCGGGACATCGACAAGGAGACCGTCGACTTCCAGCCGAACTACGACGGTCGCTCCCAGGAGCCGGTGGTCCTGCCCTCGCGGATCCCGAACCTCCTGGTCAACGGCTCCGCGGGCATCGCGGTCGGCATGGCCACCAACATCCCGCCGCACAACCTGCGGGAGGTGGCCGCGGGCGCCCGGTGGGCGCTCGAGCACCCCGACGCGACCCGCGAGGAGCTGCAGGACGCGCTCATCGAGCGGATCAAGGGGCCCGACTTCCCCAACGGCGCCCTGATCGTCGGGCGGCAGGGGATCGAGCAGGCCTACCGCACCGGCCGCGGCTCGATCACCCAGCGCGCGGTGATCGAGGTCGACGAGGACGCCCGCGGCCGGACCTGCCTGGTCATCACCGAGCTGCCCTACATGGTCAACCCGGACAACCTGGCCCTGAAGATCGCCGAGCTGGCCGACTCCGGCAAGGTGCAGGGCATCGCCGACGTCCGCGACGACACCTCCGACCGGACCGGCCAGCGCCTGGTCGTCGTGCTCAAGCGGGACGCCGTCGCCCGGGTGGTGCTGAACAACCTGCTCAAGCACACCGAGCTGCAGACCAACTTCAGCGCCAACATGCTGGCCCTCGTCGACGGGGTGCCGCGCACGCTCAGCATCGACCAGTTCATCAGCAACTGGGTCACCCACCAGGTCGACGTGATCCGCCGGCGCACCGAGTACCTCCTGCGCGAGGCCGAGGAGCGCGCACACATCCTGCGTGGCCTGGTCAAGGCGCTCGACCTCCTCGACGAGGTGATCGCGCTGATCCGCCGGTCCCCCGAGGTGGACGACGCCCGGGACGGGCTGATCGAGCTGCTGGAGATCGACGAGATCCAGGCGATGGCGATCCTCAACCTCCAGCTGCGCCGCCTGGCCGCCCTCGAGCGGCAGAAGATCATCGACGAGCTGGCCGAGATCGAGCGCACCATCGCCGACCTGCAGGACATCCTCGCCAACGTCACGCGGCAGCGTGCGATCGTGGCCGACGAGCTCGCCGAGATCGTCGAGAAGTACGGCGACGACCGACGCAGCCAGATCATCGCCGCCGACGGGGACCTCTCCATGGAGGACCTCATCCCCGACGAGGACCTCGTCGTCTCGATCACCCGCGGCGGCTACGCCAAGCGCACCCGCGCCGACCAGTACCGCACCCAGAAGCGGGGCGGGAAGGGCGTGCGCGGAGCCAGCCTCCGCGGCGACGACGTCGTCGAGCACTTCATCGCCACCACGAACCACCACTGGCTGCTCTTCTTCACCACCGCCGGGCGGGTCTACCGCACCAAGGCCTACAACCTCCCGGAGGCGTCGCGGGACGCCAAGGGCGGTCACGTGGCCGGCCTGCTGAGCTTCCAGCCCGACGAGTCGATCGCCCAGGTGCTGGCGATCCGCGACTACGACCAGGCGCCGTACCTCGTCCTGGCCACCCGCAACGGCCTGGTGAAGAAGACCCGCCTCGGGGACTACAACAGCCCGCGGCAGGCCGGCGTCATCGCGATCAACTTCCGCGAGGACGACGACGAGCTGATCGGTGCCGAGCTCGTGAGCTCCGAGGACGACATCCTGCTGGTCTCCCGCAAGGGCCAGGCGATCCGGTTCCGCGCCGACGACACCCAGCTGCGGCCGATGGGCCGGGCCACGTCCGGCGTCTCGGGCATGAAGTTCCGCGACGGCGACTCGCTGCTCTCGCTCTCGGTCATCCGGGCCGCCCAGGTGGCGGCCGAGGAGGCTGCTGGTCTCAGCGAGGAGATGGACGACTCCGCCCGCGTCGAGGCGACCGCCGAGCAGGTGGAGGAGGTCAAGCCGCAGTTCGTCTTCACGATCACCGACGGGGGGTTCGCCAAGCGCACCCGCATCAACGACTACCGCCTGCAGTCCCGGGGTGGGCTGGGCATCAAGGCGATGTCGCTGACCAACGAGGACCGTGGCGGACTGGTCGGCGCCTTCATCGTCGAGGACGGCGACGAGGTCCTCTCGATCACCCAGAACGGCCAGGTCGTGCGCAGCCCGATCAACGACGAGTTCCGCCCGACCGGGCGCTCGACCATGGGCGTGAAGTTCGTGACCCCGAAGAAGGGGGACAGCGTCGCAGTGGTGGCGCGGTCGGTGGAGGCCAAGGTCGAGGACGAGGTCGAGGAGGCGGCCGAGGCTGCCGCCGAGGAGGTCGTCGACGCCGTGGCCGACGACCCCGCTGTCCAGGCGGCTGCCGTGGAGACCGCCGACCTCGAGCAGGACGTCGAGTCGGCCGAGACCGCGGATGCGGAGCCAGGTGCAACAATCGACCAGACCGCTGCGACCGACCCGGGAGAGGGTGAGGACTGATGTCCGACCGCCCAGCTGAGCGACCCTCGACCGGCGGCATGACCCGCACCGAGGAGACGGCCGTCCGGCCCGGCCTCGGGGAGCGGATCCAGGCGCGGATCAACAGTGCCGCCGACGAGCACCGGGCCAACGCCACGAGTGCGCGCGGGCCGGCCCAGGCCCCGCGTCCCGCCGCCGGTGGACCGCGGAGCCCGCGTCGCGCGCGGCTGCGGCTCACCAGGGTCGACCCCTGGTCGGTGATGAAGACCGCGTTCTTGCTCTCCATCGCCTTCGGCGTGGTGACCGTGGTGTCGGTGTTCATGGTCTGGTCCGTGCTCGGCGCGGCCGACGTCTGGGAGTCGATCAACCGGACGGTGCAGGACGTCGTCGGTGGCGAGCAGGCCGGCACCTTCGACATCGAGGACTACCTCGGCACCTCCCGGGTGCTCGGTTTCACGATGCTCGTCGCCGCCATCGACGTGGTCCTGCTGACCGCGGTCGCGACGCTCGCGGCGTTCCTCTACAACATGGCCGCCGCCCTGCTCGGCGGCGTCGAGGTGACCCTCGCCGAGGACGCGCACTGAGCGGTGCGGCGCCGCACCACCCCGTTTTGGGAGCCGTTCGAGCGGTGGGGTAGTGTTCCCCCTCGGTCGCGCGGCGACCGCCCGGCAGCGGCCGGAGCGGGCCTATAGCTCAGACGGTTAGAGCGCTTCCCTGATAAGGAAGAGGTCACAGGTTCAAGTCCTGTTAGGCCCACCACCGCACGACCAGCGCCACATCGCCAGCACGAGACTGCCAGCCTGAGACCGCCAGCACAGCCCGCTCTCGCCCCGGAGGCCGCCCGATGAAGAAGCTCCTCCTCCTCGCCCTGGCTGCCGCCGGCGCCGCCGTGGCGAAGAAGAAGTACGACGAGGGCCAGCACGAGCAGGCGCTGTGGGCCGAGGCGACGGACAGCGTCCGCGCCTCCTCCTGAGGAACCAGTCCTGCCGCACCACACCCGCCGCCACCCGCGCGGCATCGGGGCCTTGGCGCAATTGGTAGCGCACCTGCTTTGCAAGCAGGGGGTTAGGGGTTCGAGTCCCCTAGGCTCCACCACCTCGCGGACCACGCGCCTCGCCGGCGTCGTCGTCGCGGCGGCGCTCCTCGGTTCCCTGGCGGGGTGCACCGACGAACCGTCGGAGCCGCTCCCGGCGCCGAACCCGTCCGTCCCGACCGCCACTCCGGAGTACGACGCCCGTGCGGAGGCGGCCGCAGCCGTGCTCCCGCTCGTCCCGGCGTCGGCGAGGTCGCTCTCGGTCACCGACCTGGGCCGGGTGCGCCTGCAGCTCGGCCTGCCCGAGGTCGTCCGCGAGCAGCGGTCGGCCGCGGAGCGGGCGGACTTCTGGCAGCGCGCCGGCCGCGAGGCGCCGCTGCTCACCGGCGGGCTGCTGCGCCCGGTCGACGCCCGGCTGGCCGCGGAGTACGGCTTCAGCCAGGACGACGTGCAGTGGGAGGCCCGGTTCGACGGACCGGACGGCCCGGGCTGGGTGCTCTCCTTCCGGCTCGGCATCGACATGGCGGCGGTGCAGCGGGCGGTGACCGACCGCGTCGGCCCGCTCGCCGGCGCGGAGGTGGTCGCCGAGGACAGCCTCGTGGTCCTCGGTGCCACCGCGGACGGCGGCTCGTCCTGGGCGGCCGACCCGTCGCTGACCGGCCTGGTCGGCACGCCGGCGGAGGCGACGTACGTCGAACGTGGCTGCGTCGAGCCGGCGACGGGTGTGGACACCTCGCGGCTCGAGCCGCTCGAGGCGTGGTCGGTGGCGCTCCACGGCGAGCTCGCGACCGCCCGGCTCGGCGAGGGCCGCAGCGACGCGTTCGAGCGGATGCGGCTCTCGGAGACCTGGGAGGCCGGCAGGCCGTCGTTCAGCGACGCGCTCCGCGGCGGGGTGGCCGATCCCGGCACCGGCCGGGTCGGCTACCGGGTCGTGGACCCGGGCACCGCCGCCGAGCTGGTCCTCGACCGGACGCTGCCCTTCGCGGCCTGCGCCTCCTGACCCGTCCGTACCATGGAGGGCGTGCTCCGCCTGCTCGCCCCGCGACTGTGGGCGGGGCACCTGCTCGCCGTGGTCCTCGTCGCGGTGGCCTGCGCGCTGGGCGTCTGGCAGCTCGGCGCCTGGCAGGCGCACCGCGACGCCGAGGCGGCCGACCTGAGCGCCCGCCCCGCGGTGCCGCTGACCGCACTGATGGGCCCCGACGACCCGTTCCCGGGCGACCGGGTGGGCCAGCCGGTGGAGGTCGAGGGGACGTGGGTGCCGGACGGCAGCGTCCTCATCCAGGGCCGGGAGCGGGACGGCGACGCCGGCTACTGGGCCGCCACCCCGGTGGAGATCGGCGGTGTCGGTGGTGCGGCTCTCTACGTCGTGCGCGGGTGGGCCGCGACGCCCCAGGACGTCCCCCCGCCGCCGACCGGCCCGGCGGCCCTCACCGCCTGGTTGCAGCCGACGGAGGGGACGAACGACGTCGACCCGGACCGCAGCGACGACGTGCTGCCCCAGCTGCGCACCGCCGACCTCGTCCAGCACGTCGACCAGGACGTGTACGGCGCGTTCGGCGTCGCCCGCGAGCCGGTCGGCGGGATGATCGCCGCCGAGCTCGCCCAGCTCCCCGAGGCGTCGGTCTCCACGGGGCTGAAGAACTTCCTGTACGGGATCGAGTGGTTCGTCTTCGGCGGCTTCGCCGGGTTCATCTGGTGGCGGTGGACACGTGACGAGCTCCAGCGGGGCGAGCGCGAGGAGGGTGCCGTGCCCGAGGAGGTAACCTCCAGCCCGTGATCGACGACGACGAGGGCGCGGACCCTGGCCTCAGCAGCGCTCTGACGCGCTACCGGTTCATGGCCACCGTCGTCGGCGTGCTCCTCGTCGTGCTCTGCCTGGTCGGCGTGCCGCTGGCCAACTTCGACGGCACCGGGATGTGGGGCTTCATCGGCAGCACGCCGGAGCTGGTCAGCCCCGGGTCGACGGCCCAGGAGGTCGGGGAGGCGATCACCGAGTACCTCGGCGTGGCCCACGGCTGGCTCTACATGATCTTCCTCGTCATGGCCTTCCTCCTCGCCCGCCGGGCCTACTGGGACCTGCGCTTCACCCTGGTGACGCTCGTCTGCGGAACCATCCCGGTCCTGAGCTTCTGGGCCGAGCACCGCGCGACCGAGCGGGTGCGTGCCCAGCTCGGCGAGCCGGTTCGCGGCTGACGCCGGACCCGAGCGCCCCGTGACCACGGCCTTCGTCCTCGGCGGCGGGGGAGTGCTGGGCGCGGTGGAGGTGGGCATGCTCCGCGCCCTCCTCGAGCGCGGGATCGCCCCCGACCTGGTCCTCGGGACCAGCATCGGCGCCCTCAACGGAGCGATGGTGGCCCGGCAGCCGACCCTCGACGTGATCGACCGGATGGCACGCCTGTGGGACGACGCGCGCCGGGCACCACGGGAGGTGTACGGCGACCGCCCGCTGCGGTCGGTCCGGCGCGCGGTGGCGACGGGGACGCACCTGTACTCGGCCACGCCGCTGCGCCAGCGGCTCGCCGAGGAGTTCGGCGAGGTGACCTTCGAGGAGCTGCCGGTCCGCTTCCAGGTGTGCGCGGCGAGCATCGAGCGCGCCGCGGAGCACTGGTTCGACTCCGGCCGGGTGGTGGACGCGGTCGTCGCGAGCGCCGCCGTACCCGGGCTGCTCCCGCCGGCGCGGGTCGGTGACGAGCACTTCCTCGACGGGGGCATCGTCAACTCGATCCCGGTCGCCCGGGCCGTGGCGCTCGGGGCGCAGCGGGTCTTCGTGCTCCAGGTGGGCCGGATCGACCGGCCGCTGCGGGTGCCGCGCCGGCCCTGGGAGGTCGCGCGGGTCTCCTTCGAGATCGCCCGGCGCCACCGCTTCCACCGCGAGCTCGAGGAGCTGCCGCCGGAGGTCGAGGCGCACGTGCTGCCGGCGCGCGGCACCTCGGGCCGCGACGACACCTGGCGGGCGACGCGGGACTTCTCCAGCGTCCAGGAGCGGATCGACCGGACCTACGATGCCTGCGTGGAGTACCTCGACCGAGAGCTGGGCTGACGTGCCCCTCGGCGTCCCGGTCGATGCGGCGCCGGCGTGCTGACCTGGGCCCTGCGCCGGCTGGTGGTCGCCCCCGTCGTCGTCGCGTCCACGGTGCTGCTGTGGGTCACCGCGCCGCTGTGGCTGCTCGTCGCGGCCGCCCTCTCACCGCTGCTGCCCGGGCGCTGGCGGGCCCTGCGGCTGGCCTGGATCGCCATCGTCTACCTGACCATGGAGGCGCTGCTCCTGGTCGTTCTCCTGGGCATGTGGCTGGCCGCCGGCTTCGGGCGGCGGGTGCGGACGCCGTACTGGGAGGGCATCCACTACGACCTCGTGCAGGGCGTGATGTGGGTGTTCTTCTCCGAGGCCCGCCGGGTGCTCCGGCTCAGCATCGCCACCGACGGCCCCGCCCCGGACGCCCACCCGGGCGTGCCGATCGTGGTGTGCTGCCGCCACGCCGGTCCGGGTGACTCCTTCACGCTCATCCACGCGCTCATGCACTGGTACGCCCGGGAGCCGCGGGTGGTCCTCAAGGACACCCTCGCCTGGGACCCGGCGATCGACGTGCTCCTCGGCCGGATCCCGGCGCGCTTCGTCACGCCCGGACGGCCGGGCACCGACGTGGACGCCGAGATCGCGGCGCTCGCGACGGGGCTGGACGAGAACGACGCGTTCGTGATCTTCCCCGAGGGCGGGAACTTCACGCCCGAGCGGCGTCAGCGGGCGATCGACCGACTGCACCGCCTGGGCCTGCACGCGATGGCGGAGCGGGCCGAGCAGATGACCCACGTGCTCGCGCCGAAGCCGGGTGGCCTGCTGGCCGCGCTCGACGCGGCGCCGGAGGCCGACGTGGTGCTGGTCGCCCACACCGGCCTCGACCACCTGCTCACGATCGGCGACGTGTGGCGCGAGCTGCCGATGGACAAGCGGATCACCATGCGCTGGTGGCAGGTCCCCCGCTCGGAGATCCCCGAGGGCCGCGAGGCCCGGATCGAGTGGCTCTACGGCTGGTGGGAGCAGATCGACGCCTGGGTGGCACAGAACCGGCCGGAGGATCTCCCCTCCGGCCGGTCCCGGTGACTGCTGGGGGCGGTCGCCCCTACTGCCCGGTCACGACTTGAAGTCGCCGTCGACCTCCGTCACCTCGGCCGGCTGGTCCGGCGTGGTGACCTGGTGCGGGGCCTCCGTCGCATCCGCGATCGCCTCGTCGGGGGAGGCACCGCCGACGTCGTGGGCGACGTCCTCGGCGACGGAGTCGGCCAGCGGGGTGTCGGCGGTGGCCGTGCCGGCCGGCGCCGCGGGCGTGGTGCCGGGGGTGCTGCTGGCGGGCGGGTTGGCGGGCACGTACGACGACTGCCAGTTGTCGCTCGAGCCGCCGCCCTGCACCTTCTTGGCCACCACGGCGACGAGGCCGGCGAGGCCGGTGAGGAGCAGCAGCTTCTTCAGCCCGCCGCCCTTCTTCTTCTGCGGGACCGGCTTGCCGGTGAGCTCGGCGACCTTGAGCGAGGCCAGCGTCTTGGCGGCAGTGGCCTTGTCGCCGGCGACGGCAGCGCCGGCGGTGACCAGCGGGACGGCCTTGTCCCGTGCCTCCGCGACGACGGGGCCGGCCTTCTCGCGAGCGTCCGCCAGGCTGGTGCTGGCCCGGGTCCGGGCGTCGGCGAGGGCCGGAGCGGCCTTCACCTTGGCGTCGGCCAGGGCCGGGCGTGCGGTGCTCTCGACGAAGTCCTCGACCGCCTCACGGGCCTGGGCGACGGCGGCCTCGACCTGGGGCCGAACGGTGTCGACGTAGTCGGAGGCCTGGTCGAGGAGGGACTTCTTCTTGCGCAGACGCATCGCGTCACTTCCTCTCGTTCGGTCATGGTCTGTCGATCGCGGACCGCACGTGGGGCCGCCCCGGGGGCCGGTTGCCCGCCCGTGCGAGGATCAACGGGTACGGCGCGACGAAGCCGCCGTACGCCGTGCAGTACCCACTCGTGGCGCGATCGGAACCCCGGGCGCCGCGCTCCTCACCCGTCCGCGACACGCGAAGGACATCCATGGCTGACCAGCAGGCCGTTCTGAAGACGAACAAGGGCGACATCACCCTCAACCTCTTCCCGGACCACGCCCCCGAGACCGTCAAGAACTTCGTCGGGCTCGCCACCGGCGAGAAGTCCTACGACGCCGGCAACGGCCGGTCGGGACCGTTCTACGACGGCCTGATCTTCCACCGGGTCATCGACGGCTTCATGATCCAGGGCGGCGACCCCCTCGGCACCGGCACCGGCGGCCCCGGCTACACCTTCAAGGACGAGCCGCACCCCGAGCTGACCTTCGACAAGCCCTACCTGCTGGCGATGGCGAACGCCGGCCCGGGCACCAACGGGTCGCAGTTCTTCATCACCCTGGCGCCCACCACGTGGCTGAACTTCAAGCACACCATCTTCGGAGAGGTCGCCGACCAGGCCTCGCGCGACGTCGTCGACACCCTCGGGAAGGTCAAGACCGGCCCCGGTGACCGCCCGGTCGACGAGGTCGTCATCGAGAGCGTCGAGATCCGCTGAGCCTGCCGCACCGGTGACCCAGCCACCCGTCGACCCGCCCGCCGGGCCGTCGAGCCCCGAGGCCGGGGTGCCCGTCTGCTACCGGCACCCCGGCCGCGAGGCCCACATCCGCTGCCAGCGGTGCGGCCGCCCGATCTGCCCCGACTGCATGCGCGACGCGGCGGTCGGGTTCCAGTGCCCTGACTGCGTCGCCGAGGGCGCCCGCAGCACGCGCAGCGGCCGCACGGCGTACGGCGGGATGCGGCCGACCAACGCCGCGCTCACCTCGATGGTGCTGATCGCGCTCAACGTGGTCGTCTGGCTCGCGATCCTCGCGACCGGCGGGCGGGGCAGTCGCCTCCTCGACGCGCTGGCGCTCCGCGGGTCGGGGCTCTGCTCCGCCGAGGACGGTCTCTCCTACTTCCCGCGCGTGCCCGACGCCGAGGTCTGCGCCACCGTCGCCGGCACCCAGTGGATCCCCGGGGTGGCCGACGGCGCCCTGTGGCAGGTGCTCACCTCGGGCTTCACCCACGTCACCGTGGTCCACATCGCGTTCAACATGTTCGCGCTCTACGTCCTCGGGCCGCAGCTCGAGCTCGCGCTGGGACGCGCCCGGTTCCTGGCGCTCTACCTGCTCTCGCTGCTGGCCGGGTCCGCGGTCGTGCTGTGGGCGACCCCGGAGCACTCCTCGACCGTCGGCGCCTCCGGCGCGATCTACGGTCTCTTCGCCGCGCTCTTCGTGATGGCCCGCAAGGTCGGCGGCGACCTGCGCCAGCTGGGCGCGCTGATCGCGATCAACGTCGTGCTGACCTTCGCCGTCCCGGGCATCTCCTGGCAGGGCCACCTCGGCGGCTTCCTCGGCGGAGCGGTGGTCGCGGCGTTGCTGGTGTACGCACCCCGCGGACCGCGCCGGACGACGTACCAGGTCCTCGGGCTGGCTGCGGTCGCGGTGGTCGTCCTCGGCGCCCTCGCCGCCTACGTCCTGCTGGCCTGAGCCCGGCGGCTGCGGCTGCGGCCGTCCCCCCGCGCCCACCCGGCCCACCTGGCCCACCCGCACCGGCCCGTCCGGACCGACGCCAGCACAGGCCTCACTTCTCCACAGCTGTGGAGGGCCCTGTGCAGAACTACACGCGTGTCATTCGTGCACAGCCTTCTCCACCGCTGTGGAGAAGACCCCTCACTCCCAGCGGGTGGCGTAGGTGAAGCCGACGGCCATGAAGGCGATGCCGACCACCAGGTTCATCTGGCCGAGGTCGTTGAAGACCCACAGGCTGCTGAGGTCGTCGCTGAAGATGTAGAAGGTGCAGATCCACACCAGGCCGAGGAGGAAGCAGCCGAGCATCCCGGTCACGACCCCCCGTCCGCGGCCGAGGGGGGTGCTCGGGTGGGCGGCGACCACGAGGCCGACGAAGATCAGTGCGAAGCCGATGGCGTAGTTCCAGTCGCCGAGGTCGGCCATGAAGGCCGGGCTGCCGGCCTCCGTGGCGGGCGGCGCCACGCGCACCGCGGCGTAGTAGAAGACGATCCACGCGATGCCGAGCGCCATCAGCAGCAGGGCGAGGATGAACCGCACCGAGAAGACGGGGCCCCGGACGGGAGCGAGGGGGTCGCGCTCGGTGTTCTTCTTGGCCACGGCTGCTCCAGGGGATCTCGACTCGTCCGGGACCGGGCGTC
Organism: Nocardioides ureilyticus; assembly: GCF_051280745.1. Taxonomy (NCBI): domain Bacteria; kingdom Bacillati; phylum Actinomycetota; class Actinomycetes; order Propionibacteriales; family Nocardioidaceae; genus Nocardioides; species Nocardioides ureilyticus. Next base: position 28,650 of record NZ_JBNCOG010000003.1, read on the forward strand.
GCGGACCGCGGGTTACCTTAGTAGCCGTGACCTCCCGCTCCCACGCTCGCCCCGCCGACCAGCCACCGTCCCGGTGGCGCCTGCGGCCGCGCGCCGGGGGTCGCCGGTCGGCGCTCGGGTGGCGGCTGGGCACGCCGCTGGTGGTGCTGCTCAGCGGCACGCTCTTCGTGGCGAGTGCCGAGAGCAGCGGCGGCACCGACCTGCGGCCGGGCCGCTACACCGACCTGGCCTCGCTCGTCGAGGCGGAGTCCGAGCAGTACGACGAGCTGCGTGGCCGGCTCACCGAGCTCGACCGCGAGGTCGACCAGCTCACGGCGGCGGTGGCCAACGACTCCGTGGACCGGCAGCGGACGCGGGTCGAGCAGCTGCGTGACCCGGCGGGCCTCGAGCCCCGCTCCGGGCCGGGCCTGCGGATCACCCTCTCCGACGCCCCCGACGAGATCGTCGAGAGCCAGCCCCCGGACGCCGACATCAACCCCTACGTGGTCCACCAGCAGGACATCCAGGCCGTGGTCAACGCGCTCTGGAAGGGCGGGGCGAGCGCCGTCACCATCGCCGGCCAGCGGATCATCACCACGACCGGCATCAAGTGTGAGGGCAACGCCGTGACCCTGAACGGCGTGCCGTACCCCCAGCCCTACGTGATCGAGGCCGTCGGCGATCCGTTCGCCCTCGAGGCGGCCGTGGAGGCCGACGACTACGTCGACAGCTACCGGGCCGACGCCAGCGACCCCGAGATCCAGGTCGGCTGGGGCATGGAGACCGACGACCTCGTCGTCGCCCCGGCGTACGACGGCGTGCTCAGCGTCGAGTACGCCCAGCCCCTGGCCTGACGGCTCTCGACCGGTCCGGCGTCACCGCGCGCTGGTCGAGCAGGTCCGGGTCGTCGGTCGGCTCCTCGCTCGGGCTCTCGGAGGGCTCGGCGGTCTCCGACGGCTCGGCGGTCTCCGAGGGGTCCGGCTCCTCGGGCGGCTCGTAGGTCGACACCACGATGGTGACCGTCTGCCCCTCGGGCAGGGTCTCGCCCGCCTCGGGGCTCTGCTGGATCACCGTCCCGGCGGGCTCGGTGGTGTCGGAGGAGCGGACGACGAAGGCCTCGAACCCGGCCTCCCGGATCAGGCGCTCGGCCTCGCGCCGGTTGCGGCCGACCACGGCGGGCACCTCCTCGGGTCCGTCGGAGTAGGCGACGGTGACCGTGGTGCCCGGCGCCACCTCGGTGCCGACCGCCGGCTCCGTGGAGATCACCTCCCCGGCGGGGCGGTCGGACTCGGTCTCCTGCGGGGACGCGGCCAGGTCCAGCTCGCGCAGCTGCGCGACCGCGTCCTCCCGGGAGAGCCCCACGACCGGCGGCACCGCGACCTGCGGCTCGCCGAGGGAGACCACGAGGTCCACGCTGGTGCCCGGGTCGACGTACTGGTCGCGGTTGGGCTGCTGCTCGGCCACCTTGCCGGCGGGGATGTTGTCGTTCACGGCGAACGAGACGTCACCGACGGTCAGCCCCGCCTCGCGGATCGCGGCACGGGCCCGGTCGTCGGTGAGCCGGATCAGGTTCGGCACCTGGACCTGGTCGGGAGGGGACTCGAAGAGCCGGGGGACCAGGACGAAGCCGGCGACGACCAGGCCGAGCAGGACGAGGACCAGGAAGGCGATCAGGCCGGTGTGCCGCCCCGGCCGCTCCTCCACCGCGGCCGGCAGGGGCGCGCGGACGGCGGTCGTGTGGGCCGACGAGTGGTCGGCAGCCGCCAGCGGCGCGGCCACGGCCGTGGGGGCGGCCGGCGGCACGGAGGCCTGGACGGGGCGGCCGGCGAGGTAGCGCTCGATGTCGCTGCGCATCGCCGCGGCGGACTGGTAGCGGTCCTCGACGCGCTTGGCCAGCGACTTCATGACGATCGCGTCGAGCTCAGGGGGGATGTCCTGGTCGTGGTCCGACGGCGGGGACGCGGGCTCGCGGACGTGCTGGTAGGCCACCGCCACCGGGCTGTCGCCCACAAACGGCGGCCGGCCGGTGAGCAGCTCGTAGAGCAGGCAGCCCGCCGAGTAGACGTCGGAGCGCGAGTCGACGGTCTCGCCGCGAGCCTGCTCGGGGGAGAGGTACTGCGCGGTGCCGACGACGGCAGCGGTCTGGGTCATCGTCGACGACGCGTCGCTGATCGCCCGGGCGATGCCGAAGTCCATCACCTTGACGTCGCCGGTCGGTGTCAGCATGACGTTGCCGGGCTTGATGTCGCGGTGGATGATGCCGGCCCGGTGGCTGTAGTCGAGGGCGGCGAGCACGCCGCTGGTGATCTCCAGCGCCCGCTCGGGAAGGATCTTGCGGCCCTCGCGGAGGATGTCGCGCAGGGTCCGCCCGGCGACGTGCTCCATGACGATGTAGGGCTGCGCGACCCCGGACCCGTCGGTGGCGATCTCCTCGCCGGTGTCGTAGACGGCCACGATCGCCGGGTGGTTGAGGGAGGCCGACGACTGGGCCTCCCGGCGGAACCGCGCCTGGAACGTCGCGTCGCTGGCGAGGTCGGTGCGCAGCCGCTTGACGGCCACCACCCGGCCGAGCCGGGTGTCGATGCCCTTGCGGACCTCCGCCATGCCGCCGCGCCCGAGCAGCTCGCCGAGCTCGTAGCGGCCGCCGACGACGGGGCCCGTCACGGAGTGCTTCCCACGGTCGGGGTGGGGGCGGGCGTCGACGGCGCGGTCGGGCTCGCGTCCTGCGTGGGGGTGGGCTCCGGTGTCGGCGTGGGCTCGGGGGTCGGCTCCGGGGTGGGCTCCTCGGAAGGCTCCTCGGAAGGCTCCTCCGGCGTGGGCGTGGGCTCCTCGGGAGTCGGCTCCTCGGAGGGCTCCTCCTCCGGCGCCTTCCCCCAGAACTCCACCATCACCACCTCACCGACGTCGAGGGTGCCCGAGGGGTCGACGGAGCTGACCAGGCCGGCCGTCTCGTCGCCGGGGTTCTCGACCTCGTCGGTGCGCACCCGCAGGCCGGCGTCCCGGAGGTCGCGGCGGACCTCCTCGATCGGCTCGCCGACGAAGTCGCCCTCGTCGATGGTGACGGTGCCGGCGTCGGGGTCGGTCTCGATCGGGTCGTCGCGCCCGTCCACCAGGGCGACCGCGACCGCGATGGCGGCCAGCACGAGCACGGCCGCGAGCAGCCCGGCGAGCAGCCCCCGCCGGCGTCCGTCGTTCCCGGCCGGCTCGGCCGGCGCCGGGGCGGGCGGCGCGCCGACGGCCGTGGGGGTGGGGTCCACCGGGTGGGCGGCCAGGACCTGGGTCGCGGCGTCCCCGGGCATCGCCGGGGTCACGACCGTCGGAGGCGCGGACAGCACGGCGGTGGCCGGGTCCCGCAGCGCGGCGGCGAAGGCGTTTCCGTCGGAGAACCGGTCGCGCGGCTCCTTCGACATCGCGCGCCGGACCACCGCGGCCAGGTCGGACGGCACCGAGGCCGGCAGGTCCGGCACCGGGTCGTGGAGGTGGGCGAGGGCCGTCGCCACGGGCGAGTCGGCCTGGAAGGGCCGGCGCCCGGCGAGCATCTCGAAGGCGACGACGCCGAGGGCGTAGACGTCCGAGGCGGGCGTGGCGGCGTTCCCCCGCGCCTGCTCCGGCGAGAGGTACTGCGGGGTGCCCATCACCTGGCCGGTGTGGGTCACGCCGACGCCGTCCGCCGCGCGGGCGATGCCGAAGTCGGTGATCTTCACGGTCCGCTGCGGGGTCACGAGGATGTTGGCGGGCTTGATGTCGCGGTGGACGATCCCGGCCGCGTGCGCGGCCCCGACCGCGTCGGCGACCTGGCCCAGCAGGGTGCGGACCGCGTCCGGGTCCAGCGGCTCCCCCTCGCGCAGCAGCGCGGAGAGCGGCTCGCCGGCGACCAGCTCCATCACCAGGTAGGGCCGGGGGACGCCCGAGCCGTCGGCTGCCGTCGCCTCGCCGAAGTCGTAGACCGACGCGACGCCGGGGTGGTGGAGGGAGGCGGCGTGGCGGGCCTCGGTCCCCAACCGGGAGCGGAACGTCGGGTCGTCGGCGTACTCGTGCTTGAGCAGCTTGACCGCGACCTCCCGCCCGAGGGTCGTGTCGGTCGCGCGCCAGACCTCGCCCATCCCGCCGGTCGCCAGGCGCGAGTCCAGGCGGTAGCGCCGGGCGTCGTCGGCGTACCCCGCCGACCCGTGTGTCTCCGTCACTGCCGGATCACCGCCTCCATCACGGCCTTCGCGATCGGGCCGCCGAGCCTGCCGCCGGCGACCTCCGAGCGCTCGATGTCTGCGTTCTCGATGACGACCGCCACCGCGACGTCCTCGTCCGGGGCGAAGGCCACGAACCAGGCGTACGGCGGACGGTCCGGGTCGCCGCTCTGGGCGGTCCCGGTCTTGCCGGCGACCGTGACCCCTTGGATCTGCGCGGCGGTCGCGGTGCCCTCCTCGACCGTGGCGACCATCAGGTCGGTGACTTGGTCGGCCGTCTGCGGCGAGACCGCCTCGGACAGCTCGTCGGGCTCGGTCTTGTCGAGCACGTCGTAGTCGGCGGAGAGCACCTCGTCGACCAGGTAGGGGCGCATCACCACGCCGCCGTTGGCGATGCCGGCGACCACCATCGCCATCTGGAGCGGGGTGGCGCGGACGTCGAACTGGCCGATCCCGGTCTGGCCGAGCTCCGCCCGGTTCGGGTCCTCGGGGTAGACCGAGAGCGCCTGCGGGCGGAGGTCCTCGAGGTAGTCGGTGTTGAAGCCGAAGCCCTCGGCGACCTCCCGCATCCCCTCGGCGCCCACCTCGTCGGCGAGCGCGGCGAAGGTGGTGTTGCAGGACTGGCCGAGGGCCTGGGTGAACGGGATCTGCGCGCCGCCGCAGGCGCGGCCCTCGTTGTCGATCAGCCCGGTCTCGCCCTCGGTCAGCGGCAGCTGGTAGGTGTCGCCGCCCGGCACCAGGTCGTCGGCCGAGTAGAGCCCGGCCTCGATCGCCGCGGCCGCGGTGACGACCTTGAACGTCGAGCCCGGCGGCAACGTGGTCTGGATGGCCCGGTTGACCAGCGGCTCGGCCGGGTTGGAGCTCAACCGCTCCCACGCCTCCTCGACCGCGGAGAAGTCGTGGGAGGACAGGACGTTGGGGTCGTAGGAGGGCATCGACACCATCGCCAGCACCTTGCCGCTGCTCGGCTCGAGCGCGACCACGGCGCCGCGGGCCTCACCCGGCAGGGCCTCGAGGCCGTCGAAGGCGGCGTCCTGCGCCGCCTGGTCGAGGGTGAGCTGGACGTTGCCGCCCTCGGAGTCGTCCTGGCTGACGAGGTCGACGAGCTGGGTCACGAAGAGCCGGGAGTCGTCGCCGGAGAGCACGGCGTTCTGCGAGCGCTCGACCCCGGCGGCGCCGTAGAGGTAGGAGAAGTAGCCGGTGACGTGGGCGTACCGCAGCGGGCGGGGGTAGGCCCGGAGGAACTCGAACTGGTCGTCGACCTCCCGGCTCACCGCTAGGGAGTCCCGGTTCACGAGGATCGCGCCGCGCTCGCGGGAGTACGCCGCGTCGATCACCCGGCGGTTGCGCGGGTCCTCGATCAGGTCGCTGGCGGCGTGGTACTGCAGGTAGGTCGCGTTGACCATCAAGGCCAGGAAGAGCACCAGGCAGAAGGTCGCGATCGTGCGGATCGGCTTGTTCATGGTCATGGCAGGCGCACCACCTGGGTGGTCTCGGCGTCGGCGGCCTCGTCGTCGGTGGTGGGCAGCACCGGCGCCGGGCGCCGGGCCAGGTCGGAGACCCGCAGCACCAACGCGATGATCACCCAGTTCGCCACCAGCGAGGAGCCGCCGTAGGAGAGGAACGGCGTGGTGAGGCCGGTCAGCGGGATCAGCCTGGTCACCCCGCCGACGACCACGAAGACCTGGAGCGCGAAGACGCTCGCCAGGCCGGTGGCCATCAGCTTGCCGAAGGCGTCGCGGGAGATGAGGGCCGCGCGCAGCGCGCGCTCGACGATGAGCCCGTACATCACCAGCACGGCCATGACGCCGGTGAGGCCCAGCTCCTCGCCGATCGCGCCGATGATGAAGTCGGACTCCGCGTACGGGATGCGGCCGGGGCTGCCCTCGCCGAAGCCGCGCCCGATCAGCCCGCCCCACGCCATCCCGAAGAGCGACTCGACGAGCTGGCCGCTGCCCGGGGTCTGGTCGTAGTAGGGCATCGGGTCCAGCCAGATCGCGACCCGGTTCTGGATGTGCGAGAGCCGGCCGGTCGCCAGCGAGACGTAGTAGAGCAGTCCGGCACCGCCGAAGAACATCGCGCCGCCGACGACGAGCCAGCCGGGGCGCTCCGTCGCGACGTAGAGCATGACGAGGAAGAGGCCGAAGAAGAGCAGGCTCGAGCCGAGGTCCCGCTGGAGGACCAGGATGGCGAGGCTGACCGCCCACATCGCCAGGATCGGGCCCAGGTCCCGGCCGCGCGGCAGGTCGACGAAGAGCACCCTGCGGCCGGCCAGGGCCAGGGCGTCGCGGTGCAGGACGAGGTAGCCGGCGAAGGCGACCACCAGCAGCACCTTGGCCACCTCGCCCGGCTGGAAGCTGAACGGACCGACGCCGATCCAGATGCGGGCGCCGTTCACCTCCTTGCCCAGGCCCGGCACCATCGGCAGCAGCAGCAGGAGGATCGCGCCCAGCCCGCTGGTGTAGGTGAACCGGGTGAGCATCCGGTGGTCGCGCAGGACGATGAGGGTGCCGACGAAGAGCAGCACGCCGAGGGTCATCCAGGTCAGCTGCTGGCGGGCCAGGGACGTGCCGTCGGCAAGGTCGAGCCGGTGGATGACCGCGAGGCCGAGGCCGTTGAGCGCCGCCACCAGCGGCAGCAGCACCGGGTCGGCGTACGGCGCGACGAACCGGATCACGACGTGCGCGGCGACCACGAGGCCGGCCAGCCACCCGCCGTACCCGAGGAGGTCGACGGGGACCTCGCCCTCCACGCCGATCCCGACGGCGGCGTAGGCGCCGACGCCGACGGCCAGCGCCAGGACGAGCAGGAAGAGCTCCGCGCCCCGCCGGCGGCGGTGCACGAAGCCCATCAGGACGCCGGGCTGGACGGCCGCCATCAGGAGGCGTCCGGGACGGTCGTGGACTCGGCGGTGGGCTCGGCGGTGGGGTCCGTGGTGGGCTCGGTGGTGGGCTCGGTGGTGAGGTCGGTGGTGGGGGCGGCCGGGTCCTGGCGGGCCGCGAGGTTGTCCACGGTGCGGCGGGCGTCGTCGAGCGTGCCGACCTCGATCCCGTCGCGGACCTTGCCGGCGTCGAACTCCGAGAGCCGGTCGAGGTCGACGTCGGTCGTCTCGTACGGCTCGCTCAGGGACACGCCGGGGAGGTCGGTGTTGAGGCCGCGGTAGATGACGACGGTCTCGCCCTCCACCCCGACGTAGTACTGGTCCTGGCTCCAGGACCAGGCGCCGGCGGCGGCCACCCAGACGACGCCGCCGAGCAGGAGCACCACGAAGACCGGGCGCAGCCAGGCCAGCCGCCGTGGGGGCTGGGGCGCGTAGCGGGCGGTCTCGGGGTCGATGGGGTCGCTGGGGATCGCGTGCGGAGCGTCGTCGGGCAGGTCGGCGGCCACGGGCTCCAGCTCGCCGGTGTCGCCGGCACGGTGGCCGCGGAAGAGTCCGGGCTTCTGCCCGCGGGGGCGCGCCCGGCGCAGCTCGGCGGCGGCGCCGACGAGCATCGGCTCGCGGTCGGCGTGGTCGGGGTCGGCCGCCAGCTCCTCCTCGGTGCGCACCTCGGCGACGATGCAGGTGACGTTGTCGGAGCTGCCGGCCTCGAGGCTGGCGCGGACCAGCTCCACGGCCGCGAAGTCGACGTTGCCCGAGCCGACGAGGTCGGCGAGCCGGGCGTCGTCGAGGACGCCGCTCGCGCCGTCGCTGCACAGCAGCAGCCGGTCGCCCGCGGCGAGCTCGATGACGAAGAGGTCGGGGTCGACGTCGCCGGGGCCGCCGAGCGCCCTGAGGATGAGGTTGCGGTGCGGGTGGACCCGCGACTCCTGCTCGCTGATCCGTCCCTCGTCGACGAGGGTCTGGACGAAGGTGTGGTCCTTGGTGAGCTGGGAGAGCTCGCCGCCGCGCCACAGGTAGGCCCGGCTGTCCCCGACGTGGCCGAGACCGATCCGGGCGCCGTCGAAGAGCGCGACGGTCGCCGTGGTGCTGGTGCCGTTGAGGGAGGGGTCCTCGTCGACGAGCTCGTTGATCCGGTCGTGGGCCCGGTGCAGCGCGCCGGAGACCAGCCCGAGCAGCTCGTCGGGCTCGCCGCCCGGCCGCTCGTCGAGCCGGCGCAGCTGGGAGACCGCCGTGCTCGAGGCGATGTCGCCGCGGGCGGCGCCGCCGACGCCGTCGCAGACCGTGAGCAACCAGGGCCCGGCGTACCCGGAGTCCTGGTTGTCCTTGCGGACGCGGCCGACGTCGGAGATGGCCGACCAGTGCAGGCGCAGGCTCACTTGCGCAGCTCCAGGATGGTCTTGCCGATCCGGACCTGGCTCCCGAGGGTGATGGTGGTGGGCTGCGTGATCCGGACGTTGCCGAGGTAGGTGCCGTTGGTCGACCCGAGGTCCTCGACGAACCACTGGTCACCCGAGGCGGCGATCCGCGCGTGGCGCGTGGAGACGTAGTCGTCGTCGAGCCGGATGGCGGCGTCGCTGCCGCGGCCGATCAGGACCGGAGCACCGTTGAGGTCGGCGCGCTCGCCGACGTTGCTGCCCTGGGTGACGACCACGTGGGTGGGCGCACCGCGACGCTTCGTCGGGGGCCTGGCGGCCTGCCGCCCGCGGCGGCCGGCCCGACCGCCGGTGCGCGGCTCAGCGGCGCGCGCCGCCTCCGGGACGCGGGCGCCGAACATGTCGGAGCGGATGACCGAGATGGCGGAGAGGACGAAGATCCACAGGATCGCCAGGTAGGCGACGCGGATGAGGAAGAGGGTCAGCTCAGACATCCCACGCCTCCTCCTCCACGACCCGGACGGTCATGGTGGTGTTGCCGATGCGCACCTCGGCGCCGTCGTGGAGCGCGGCGCGCGCCATCTTCTGGCCGTCGACGAGCATCCCGTTGGTGGAGCCGAGGTCGCGGACCTCGACCCGGACGGTCTCCTCGCCACCACGGCGCTCGGTCGTGACGCCGAACTCGATGTGCCGCCGGCTCACGCCGGGGTCGTTGATCCGCACGTCGGCGTCGGTGCCGCGGCCGACCACGAGACCCGGAGGGTGGAGCGGTTGGGTGGTGCCGTTGACCTCGAGCACGGCGCGCGCCCGGCGTACCTGGGTCTGCGTCGCGTTGCCCGTGACCCGGGCCTGGGCGCGGCTGCGGACCCGGAAACGGCCGGTGGTGAGGTCGTCGGCCTGCTCGAACTCGATGCGCACTGGGCCCGGGAAGGCGTAGCCCTGGTGCTCGGCGTGCTCCTGCAGCTGGGCGCCGAGCTCGCCGGCGAGCGCGGTGTCGTACGGCGCGAGCCGCTCGATGTCCGGACCGGAGAGCTCCACGTGGAAGTCGTTGGGCACCAGGCGGCGCTCGCGCGAGATGATCTGGGCGTTGTTGTCGAGCTCGCGCTGGAGGGCCGCGGAGATCTCGACGGGCTGCACCGCGGAGCGGAAGGCCTTGGCGAAGGCACCGGAGATCACCTGCTCCAGCCGCTGCTCGAGCCTGGAGAGTCCGCCCACGTCCCATCGCCTCCTTCCTGTCACTGACTCTGCCCGTGCCATGCGGAGGCCGGCTCTCCTTGCGTGCCGCTCGGGCCCGCGCGCCCCCGGGGTTCCGACCGATCGTAGCGATGCCCGGGTGCGTGGGCCCGCACCCTCCATTCCCGGTTTGGTCGAGCCTCACGCACTGGGCTAACCTTGGCCCGCTTCACGCGCGAGTGGCGGAATAGGCAGACGCGCACGGTTCAGGTCCGTGTGCCCGAAAGGGCGTGGGGGTTCAACTCCCCCCTCGCGCACGTGTAGATGGTCGAGGAGGCGCCCCAGCGCCGTCTCGAAATCAGGCCCCGGGTCCTCGGACCCGGGGCTTCGTCCATTTCGGCCGGCGCCGAGTCGCCGGGGCGTGGAAGTGCCGAGCGCTCCCTGGGCCAGGACCCTGGCCGCGGCCGGGATCAAGGACCGCCGGACCCGGGTCGTACCGGCCTCAGACCAACGGCAAGGTCGAACGGTTCAACCGCACCCCGCTCGAGGAGTGGGCATACGCCCGCGAGTACCGCTCAGAGGGCCCTCGGCCGAGCGGTTCGACGGGGCGTTGCCCGACGGCTGGAGGATTCCGGTGACGAGCTGGAGGAACCAGGCCCGGTGCGCGAGCACCTTGTGATGCACCGGATGATCCGCGTCCGAGCACTCGACGGTCGCGTTGAGGAACGCGCAGCCGCGGAACACGGGATTCTTGATCTGGGCGACGACGCGGCTGATGCCGCGCAGAGCACCTCTTCCGGGGACCGGTCGCGAAAGATCTTGGGCAGCGGAGAGATTGATGCTGTCGCCGAGGGTCACCGCTCGGGTCCCCAGTGTCGCAACATGTCGTCGAGGGCGTCCAGCGAGCGCTGCCACGATGCGTCGGTCGACGGAGGGCGGTGCCCGAAGGCGCCACCGGCCTCGAGCTGGATGAAGCCGCGCAGCACGCTCGCGATCAGCCGCGCCGCGTGCACCTGCTCGCCCTCAGGGATGGCGTAGCCCCGGAGCACGGCGGCGGTCTGCTGACTGGCGCGAGCGCCCGCCGCGGCGAGGCTGTCGCTGGGCGTGACGTCGAGAGCGTTGGCGGCCTCGAAGCGGCCAGGGTGCTCTCGGGCGTAGTCGCGGTAAACGGCCGCCAACGCCAGGAGGGCGGCCCGGCCGGAGCGGCCGGCTAGTGCCCGGTCACTCCGGTCTGCGATCTCGGTGAGTGCCAGCTCGGTCACAGCAGCGGTGAGGTCGTCGGTGCCACGCAGGTGGGAGTAGAGGCTCGGACTGCGGACACCGGTCTCGCGGGCCACCGCGCTGACGGTGACCCGGTGGAACCCGATCCGGTCCGCGAGGTCCGCAGCCTTCTCGACGACGGCCTCCCGCGTCAGCCCGGCCCGCGCGGCGGGGCGACGGCTGTTGCCGGTCACCGGCGGATCCGCCGGATGAAGGCATCGAGGTTCTGCTCGAGCCGTTCGACGCGCTGCTCGAGGTCCATGGTCTCCTCGAGGAGGCTGACGACAGGCGCCGGCGTCAGGCCGTGGACGTACTCCGAGCAGCGCAGCGAGCTGCACACGTCGAGGCCGACCGTGTTGCCGTCACGGCCGGCCTTCCCCGCCTTGTTGGCGACCATGAGGGACACGCCATTGGACGGGTGCACCGTGCAGCACAGGGAGCACATCCGGGCGCGCCCGCTGCTGCTGGAGTTCCGGCGCAGCTGGATGCCGACCAGCTCCTGATTGCGGGGGACGACGGCGTACGCGAGCTGAGGCGCCTTCGAGTCCACCCAGCCAAGGAAGTCGAGCTCTGGCCACGGGAGCTCCTCGAGGTTCTCGGGCAGGTTCGCCCGTTGCGCGGCACCGCGACTGCAGTTCACGAACGACCGCCGGATCTCATCTTCGGAAAGGGCCCGCATGAAGCCGAGGCTACGAGCGCCTACATGCTATAGGCAAATTCCGACGGGCCGTCGGTCGCGGTGCCGAGCGAGCCTGCTCGTCAGGCGACCGTGGTGTCGACCGTGACGGCGATGTTGCCCCGGGTGGCGTTGGAGTAGGGGCACACCTCGTGCGCTGCCGCGGTGAGCGAATCGGCGGTTTCCTGGTCGATGCCGCCGAGCTCGACGTGCAGCGCCGCCGAGAGGCCGAAGCCGCCCTGCTCGGTCGGATGGATGCCGACCTCTGCGACGACCGCGGAGTCGGTCAAGATGATCTTCTGGCCGGCGGCGACCGCCTTCAGTGCGGAGTGGAAGCAGGAGGCCCAACCGGCGGCGAAGAGCTGTTCGGGGTTGGTCGCGCCGCCGGGGCCGCCCATCTCGCGCGGGATCGCGAGGGTCAGGTCGAGCAGGCCGTCGTCGGTGCGGGCGCGGCCTCCGGCGCGGCCGTCACCGGTCGAGGTGGCGACGGCCGTGTAGAGGGACGTGGACGTGCTGGACATGTGAAGCTCCTTGTTTCGCTTGCGGTGGGGTGTCGGTGGGTGGGTCAGTGGTCGCGGCCGTCGGCCTCGAGCAGGCGGAGCCAGATCTCGCTGGTGGTCGGGTACGCCGGCACGGCGTGCCAGAGCCGGTCCAGCGGGACCTCGGCGGTGACGGCGATCGTGGCGGCGTGCAGCAGCTCGGCGACGTCAGGGCCGACCGCGGTGAAGCCGACCAGGACGTTGCGCTCGGCGTCGACGACCATCCGGGCCTGGCCGCGGTAGCCGTCGGCGTGGAGCATGGCGCCGGCGACCGCCCCGAGGTCGTGGTCGACGACGCGGACCTCGGTGCCGGCTGCGGCCGCCGCTTCGGCGGACAGGCCGACAGTCGCGACCTCGGGGTCGGTGAAGACCACCTGCGTCACGGCACGTTCGTCCGCGGTGACCGCGTGGCGCCCCCAGGCGCTCAGGTCGGCACGATGGCCGCGCGCCCGCGCGGCGATGGCGTCGCCCAGGGCACGCGCCTGGTACTTGCCGTGGTGGGTCAGCATCGCCCGTGCGTTGACGTCGCCCGCGGCGTACAGCCAGCCACCGTCGACCGGACTTCCGGCCTCGTCGACGACAGCGAGGGACTCGTCGACGACGAGCCAACCACCCGGAGTGAGACCGAGGTGGTCGAGTCCGATGTCCTTCGTGTTCGGCGTGCGCCCGGTCGCGACGAGGACCTCGTCGGCCGTGACGACCGCCCCGTCGGCCAGGGTGATGTCCACCGCGCCCGCGGCATTGCGACGGGCCGCTGTCGCCTCGGCCTCCAGGTGCAGGGTGACCCCCGAGGCCTCGAGGGCTGCCGCCACGTGCTCGCCGGCGAACCGCTCGACGCCGGGCAGCAGCCGGGTCTGGGAGATCAGGGTCACCCGGGAGCCGAGCGCGCTGAACGCGGTGGCCATCTCCGAGCCGACGACACCACCGCCGATGATCGCCAGGCGTTCAGGGACCGTCCGGACGGCCGCGGCCTCCCGGCTGGTCCACGGGGCCACCTCGGCCAGGCCGGGGATCGGGGGGATCTGGGCCGAGGTACCGGTGGTGATCACGACCGCGTGTCGGGCGGTGAGCACGGTCGTCGTGCCGTCGGCGCGGGTCACGGTGACGGTCCGGGTGCCGGTGACGCGTCCGTGGCCGCGGACCAGCGTGATCCCCGCTCCCTCGAGCCAGCCGACCTGGCCGGCGTCGGACCAGTCGGAGGCGAACCGGTCACGACGACGCAGGACGGCGTCGACGTCCAGCTCGCCGCTGACCGCCCGGGCGGCGGCCGGAAGCGCGCGTGCGGCGCGGACGACGGCGGCGTCGCGGAGCAGCGCCTTGGTCGGCATGCAGGCCCAGTAGGAGCACTCCCCGCCGACGAGCTCGCGCTCGACGACCACTGCGGTCAGGCCGCCCTGCACCGCCCGGTCGGCGACGTTCTCGCCGACCGGGCCGGCGCCGATGATGACCACGTCGTACGTCGCGTGGTTCTCGGTCGCGGTGGAGGGGCCCGGGGTGGCGGCGGTCATCGCTGGTCGCCCGCGGCGCTGCGGTGCAGCCGGAACGCGGAGGCCGCGAAGAAGACGCCGCCGAGGGTCGCGTACCCGGCGAGGCCACCGAGCGCCGCGTTGTCGCCCGACGCCATCACGACGAAGCCCCCGCCGGCGAGGACCGAGATCCCACCGCTGAGGATCATCGGCCACTGGCCGCCGAGGCCGCGGCGCTGGGCCGCGACGATCAGCTGCACGAGGCCCGCGGTGATCGCCCAGGCGCCCCACACCCGCAGCACGTCGGGGATGCCGGAGTCGACGGCGACGGCCAGCCCGAACGCGGTGGCCAGGCTCAGGGCCATGTTGACGAGGAGCGGGACACGCTGTCGCGTGGCGCCCGACGACCGGAGGTCGTAGACGGCAGCGCCGAGGTCGAAGACCGGGTAGACCAGGAGCAGGGTGGCGGTGAACGGGTTCAGCTCGGACGCGTTGGTGGCGAGCAGGCCTGCCCAGACGATCGCAAACGCGAACCGGGCGGCGTAGAGGTTGCGCAGCGCGTCGGCGCCGCCGACGGGCGTCGGCCGGGCGATGACCGCCTCGGCCTCGGTGGAGTGGGACATCGGACTCTCGTTTCTCGTAGCGATTCAGGTGGATAGACCGATCGGTCTCCATTGAGAGTGGTGGGAGGGCGCCTTTGAGGTCGCGCCACGGAGCATGGAGATCGTTCAGTACGACGAGCAGGGGATGCCCGTCGCGATCAACGGCACGCACGCACGAGACGAAGTTGGACAGGCCCGGTACTTCGACGAACTCCTAGAAGTCTTCGAGACCACTGGAGTGCACGCCGCCTTCCCCTACCTCTTCGCTCTCTACAACCTCCCCCACCGCCCCGATGGCCCGCCGACTCTTGACCTCGACCTCGCGAGCTTGGGCGTTGTCAAGGTCTTCGAGGACCGCAACGGGACGGTGTACCCGGACATGCCCTGGGAGCCCAAGGAGGCGTTCGGGGTAATCGCGCGCCGTTACCGAGGACTCTCAACGGGCCTGGCCGGGTGAAGTTGATCAGTCCGATTGTCGGGGCAGCACGCAGGATCGCGAGCCGGTCTGCCACAGAGGACCGGCGGCTCTTGACGCGCCCATGCAAGCACCGGTCGACATGAGCCGCCCGTGTTGATCGCCGAGTCCATGCTGATCGCCTGCCGCCGGTCCATGGACCCGACCACACCTAGGGACTCCCGCAAAGCGGGGAGGACCATCGTGGTGGCGATCGACGGCTTGGCGATCGACGGCTTCGGCGGGGCGACTCGGCGACATTGTCGCCCCACCGCGGTCAGACATTCGCCCGCGTAGTGCGCTGACAACCGTGCAGCATCCTGACAGTGTGTGCCACACTGTGCTAATGGATGTGGCAACCGAGTACCGCCTGCTCATCGCCGACGTGTACGAGCTCGCGGCAGCGTCGCGGCGCACCGGCGAGGAGATCGCCGGAGCTGTGGGTCAGACGGCTGCGAGATGGCATGTGTTGAGCGTTCTCTCGGCACAGCCACTCACCGTGTCCGCGGCGGCTCGGCGGCTCGGCTTGGCTCGGCAGAGCGTCCACCGGGTCGTGAACGACCTTCTCGCGGAGGAGCTGCTGGCGACCGCGCCCAATCCCGATCACAAGAGCGCACCCCTGATATCGATCACCACCGCCGGCCGGAGCGTCCTGGCCGAGTTGGTGCGCCGTGGCGACCTAGACCGAAGCGAACGCCTGAGTCGCGCCGAGATGTCAGCCGATGAGTTGGCCAGAGCCCGGCGAGTCTTGCGGACGTTGCTGGAGGCCTTGACCGAGGGAGCGCAAGAACGACGCTAACCGAGCAGCAGGACCCGCCGACCCTGTTCGCGGGCCCTCGAACCATCACTATCCGTGAGTCAGGAAGGAGCTCAGCCATGATCCTGCGGCTGTGGAGTGGGTGGACGACCCCAGAGAATGCCGATCGGTACGAGAAACTGCTCAACGAGACGATCGCTCCGGGCATCGTGGGCCGAGAGTTGGACGGACTGCTGGCGTTTGACGTCTGGCGCCGCCACCCTGCGCGGCCCGAGGAGCCGGGGCAGGAGGTCGAGTTCCTCACCTCGATGGTGTTCAGGGACGAGCAGGCGGTCGCTCGGTTCACCGGTGGCGATCCCTCCTCCTCCGTGGTGCCCGCTTCCGCTCGCCAGGTCCTGCTGAGGTTCGACGAGCACTCCCGCCACTACCAGCACCTGCGCGAGCACCAGGGACGCCAGCGGACGTCCGAGAAGCCGACGGCCAGCCCACGGACCGGCGACTCGACGACGATTCCGACTGGCGTCCGATGGCTAGTGCCGGGGCTGTGCTTCGCCGTGGCGGCGGTGTTCATCGCCTCGGGCTCCCTGACCGTCGGGGCCGTACTCCTCGGGCTGGGGGCGGTCGCGCTGGCTCTCCTTATGCCATGACGGGCTCGCTGTGGGATTGGGTGCTCAGCAGCGGCGCCGGATCGCACGCTGGCGGTGACGCCGCACCGACTGCGGCCCTGACCACGGTGGCCAACGCCGGCATGTCACTACAGGCGCTGATGGCGCTGCTGCGCAGGACGCCGGTCGACAACATGGCTCCCGTCCGGGGTCATGGCCTAGGGGTGGCCGACCCGGTGGCGTGACGGCCGTACGGCGCTCAGGACTTCCGCCCGTGGTCGCCGGCCGCGTCGGCGTAGCGGCGTGCGGCCCGGCGCAGGAGATCGCGCAGCTCGGGCGGGTCGAGCGCCTGAAAGGGGAGGTCGAGGCCGTCGACGTAGCGAACGAGGTCGCGCAGCGAGTCGCTGCCGGTCTCGAGGACGCAGGCGTCGTCGCCGTCGGGCCGGAGGATCCCTGCCTCGGCGGGGACCTGTCCGGCGACCTCCTGGAGGGGGGCGAGGAACCGGATCCGCGCCTGGTGGCGCCAGGCGGTGGACCCGACTCCGCGGAGCACGTGGATGGCCGCGTCGTCTGGGAGCTCCCGGACCGCGAACCTGGGTCCGGTCGGCGGCCGCGGCCGGATCCGGTCGGCGCGGAACGTGCGCCAGTCCTCGCGGTCGCAGTCCCACGCCAGGAGGTACCAGCGGCGACCGGTGTAGACGAGGCGGTGGGGCTCGACGGTCCGCCGACTGCTCGCGGCGTCGCGTCCGACGTAGTCGAAGCGCAGCCGCTCGTGGTCGCGTACCGCGCCCGCGACCGTGGCCAGCGTGTCGGCGTCGACGGCCGGGCCGGGCCGCACCGCGGAGACCGTGGACTGCCGCAGCGCGTCGAGGCGGTGCCGCAGCCGGGCCGGCAGCACCTGCTCCAGCTTCACCATCGCCCGTAGTGACGGCTCCTCCAGGCCGCTCACCGAGCCGGCCGCGGCGGCCGCCAGGCTGACGCCGACCGCCACCGCCTCGTCGTCGTCGAGCACCAGCGGAGGCACCGCGGTCCCCGGCGCGAGTCGGTAGCCGCCCGCCACCCCCGGTGTCGAGCGCACCTCGTAGCCGAGGATGCGCAGCCGCTCGACGTCGTTGCGCACGGTGCGGGTGGTCACCTCCAGCCGCCGGGCGAGGTCCGGGCCCGGCCAATCCCGGCGCACCGACAGCAGCGACAGCAGGCGGAGGAGGCGGACCGAGGTGTCGAGCACGGCGCCAGCGTCCCACTTCGATCGCGGAACCGCACGTTCCGCAATGGCTTCTAGCGTGGTCACACCACCCCGAGACCCCCACGAAGAGGAGACACCATGAGCCTGCGAGGCATCGCCACCGTGAACGTCTGGGCCGACGACCCCGAGGCGGCCGCCGCCTGGTACGCCGAGGTCTTCGGCGTCGAGCCGTACTTCCGCCGCCCCGGCCCGGACGGAGCGACGGTCTACGTCGAGTTCCGGGTTGGCGACCACCAGCACGAGTGGGGCATCATCGACAGCCGGTTCCGGCCGCCCGCCCTCGCCACCGGAGCCGGCGGTGCGGTCGTGCACTGGCACGTCGACGACCTGGAGAAGACGGTGGCGCGTCTGCAGGAGCTCGGCGCGCGCGAGCTGCAGCCGATCACCCCGCACGGGGACTCCGGGTTCGTCGCGGCCTCGGTGGTCGACCCGTTCGGCAACGTGCTCGGGGTGATGATGAACCCGCACTACCTCGAGATGCTCGCCGGCGCGCCGGAGGCCTGAGGTGGACGTGCTGGAGCTGGCCGACGTCGCCGCCTGGGACGTGTGGCTGCAGGAGCACCACGACACCGCCGCCGAGGCCTGGCTGAGGATCCGGCGCAAGCACGCCGACGTGCGGCTGATCACGATCGGCGACGCCCTCGACGGTGCGCTGTGCCACGGCTGGATCGACGGCACCCGCCGCGCCCTCGACGACGTGTCGTTCCTGCAGCGCTACTCCCGCCGTCGACCCCGGACCGCCTGGTCCCAGGTCAACGTCGCCAAGGCCGAGGCGCTCGAGGCGGCGGGCCGGATGCGCCCCGGCGGCCTGGCCCAGCTGGCCGCCGCCCGCGCCGACGGCCGCTGGGCGGCGGCGTACCCACCGCAAGCGGCGAGCGAGGTCCCGCCCGACCTCGCGGCCGCCCTGGCCGCCGCACCGCCGGCGGCCGCGGCGTTCGCACGACTAAGCCGAACGCGTCAGTACGCCGTCATGCTCCCACTGCTCAAGTCAACCTCGCCCCAGGCGCGGGCACGGCTGGTGACCCGTGCGGTGGCCCAGCTGGGGGATTCCGCTGAAGACGGCGGCCCGCGCGCCGCGGGGCACTCGACGGAGGACCTGTAGCTGGTTGAGGAGGCGCGGCAGCGCCACAACGAAGGCCCCGCCCCCGGACTGGAGCTCCGTCATCTGCCGGGGGCGCATGGTCGGTCGAACCGCGCGCGCCGACAGGCGCGGTCACATCGGTGGCTCGGCAGACGTCATCGGGGCATGAAGACTCTTGAGAACATCGTCTACACCGTCAGCGACCTCGATGCCGCCAAGGCCATCCACATCGCCCTCCTCGGCGCCGAGCCGCACACCGATCAGCCCTTCTACGTGGGCTTCCGCGTCGAAGGGGTCGAGATCGGCCTCACTCCGGTCCAGCCCGGCGGCTCGACCCAGACCGTGGCGCACATCCGCGTGCCCGACCTGGAGACCGCGCTCGACGAGGTGCAGAAGGCGGGAGCCACGGTCGTCGGCGACCCGCGTGACGTCGGCGGCGGCACCCGGGTGGCCACGGTCCGCGATCCCGGTGGCATCCCCTACGGCCTCATCGAGCACGCCGGGCGCGGCGCCTAGTCGCGCCGGGCCGGCGCCGAACTGGGCGCCTCATCGGCTCGGGGTCGTCTCCATGCTCGGCGGGAACCGAGCAGGCCTCGTGTGCGGGCGTCGGCCGGGAGGAAGGTCTCGAGATGGAGCCCACCGAGGGTGACGTCCGAGGCGCTCTCGACCTGGCTGGCCACGCTGAAGAGCCGGAGCACGTCGTCGCCGGCCTCGATCTCCAGTGGCACGACGGGGTCGACCGACGGTCCCACGGGTGGCGTCGTCCCACCGGAGTACGCCGTGACCTCGTGGCGGAGTGCGACGAGGTCGGGGTCGCCGCCACGGTGGTCGATGCGCTGCTCGAGTTGGCGTAGCAGGTGTGCTCGCCACGTGGACAGGTTGCGGATGCGCGGCGCGAGGCCGTGCGGGTGCAAGCAGAGCCGGATCACGTTCAGTGGTGGCTCGAGCAGGTCCCGGTCGCAGCCGGTGATCAGCGCATCGACGGGCTCGTTGGCGTCGATGACGTTCCAGTGGTCGTCGAGGAGCAGGGCCGGGTAGGGCACGTGCGCGTCCAGCAGGCACCGCAGCCCGGCCATCACCGGCGCGAGTGCCTCGTCGTCGGGCGCACGCTGCGGGTATCGAGGAGCGAA
The DNA here is from genome assembly GCF_051280745.1 of Nocardioides ureilyticus. Classification (NCBI taxonomy): domain Bacteria; kingdom Bacillati; phylum Actinomycetota; class Actinomycetes; order Propionibacteriales; family Nocardioidaceae; genus Nocardioides; species Nocardioides ureilyticus. The sequence continues at coordinate 48,056 of NZ_JBNCOG010000003.1, forward strand.
ACCGCCGGCGAGGAGGAGGCGGTTCTGCTCGTCCATCGGCACCCGCATCACCTCGGCCAGGCGGATGATCATCTCCGGTGTCGGGCGGGCGCGTCCGTTCTCGATGAAGCTCACGTGCCGGGTGCTCACGTCGGCCTTGGTGGCGAGGGCGAGCTGGCTGAGTGATCGCAGCTCTCGCCACCGGCGCAGCTCGCTGCCGACCGATGGAGTCGCCGCCGTCGAGGTCATGCCCTGACGCTAGGCAGCGCGCACAGGGACGGCCATGACCTCTCAGGTAATCGACCGGTCGTTGTGCTTCGGGTGAGTCTTCAGGAACAGCCCGCCACAGAAGGGAAGAAGCCCGTGAACGAGACCGTCACCCGCTACCTCGACACCTGGAACGCCACCGACGATTCGGCCCGCGTGGAGCTGCTCGCCCGACATTGGACCGACGACTGCGTCTACGTCGATCCCGTCGCCGAGGCGCGAGGCCGCGAGGCCGTGGGAGCGGCCATCGGTTCGGTCCATGCCCAGTTCCCAGGGTTCGAGTTCACCCTGGTCGGCGACCTCGACGCGCACCACCGTCAGGTCCGCTTCCAGTGGGGTCTGGGACCGGCCGGCGAGGAGCCACTCGTGATTGGTTTCGATGTGGTGGTGGTCGATGCAGACGGGCGCATCCATGACGTCCGCGGATTCCTCGACAAGGTTCCCTCCTGAGCGCGGGCGAGGGGCGCAACGCCGTCCGTGTCGCCACTGTCACGGCGATGGGCGACGCGGCGTCCCCCGGGTCCCGTCATCGCCGGGCTGTCACGTGCCCCCGGTCGCGCGGGCGTAGCGGTCGGCGAGCAGCCGGAGGTGTGCGACCAGCTCGGGCGGCTCGGTGACATGGAAGTCGTAGCCCAGCATGCCGATGTAGACGGCGACGATCTCGGCGCTGTCGCCACCGGTGACCAGGACGCAGTGGCTCTCGTCGACCGGTTCCACGACCCCGACGGCCGGGTTGATCCGGGCGAGCACGTCGGCAGCGGATGCGGCCACGGTGATCCGGGCGTGGACGCTCCACCCGGTGACCGCGACCTGGCGCAGCAGGAACGCCGTGTAGTCGCCGCCCGGCAGCGGCGCGGGGGTGAAGCGTCGACCGCCGGGGGTGCGGAGCGTCATCCAGTCCAGCCGGTACGGCGCCCACCCTCCTGTCGCCGGGTCCCGGCCGACGACGTACCAGCGTCGCTGCCAGCTCATCAGCCGGTAGGGCTCGACCAGGACGGCCTCGTCGCCGCGGTACCGGAACCGGATCTCCTCACCCGCCTTGATGGCGCTCGCCACCTGGGTGAGAAGCCGGCTGTCCACCGGCGGGTCCTCGACGTTGTCGGTGGTGTTCTCGGGGCCCTGCATGGTCGCCTCCCGCAGCGCGCTCACCCGGGGCCGCAGCCGGGAGGGGAGGACCTGCTCGAGCTTGTGGAGGGCGCGGCCGCTCGACTCCTCCATGCCCGGGACGACCGAGGAGGCGCGCAGGGCGACCGTCACGGCCACGGCCTCGTCGTCGTCCAGGAGCAGCGGGGGGAGCGCCGCCCCGGCCCCGAGCCGGTAGTGGCCACCGGGGCCCTTGACCGCCTCGACCGGGTAGCCGAGCTCCCGCAGGCGCGTCACGTCGTTGCGGACGGTGCGTCCGGTGACGTCCAGCCGGCTCGCCAGCTCGGCGCCGGACCACGTGGGGCGCGACTGCAGCAGCGCCAGCAGGGCGAGCAGCCTGGCTGAGGTCCGCATGCGGGCTCCGACCGTGCAGGAGTAGTGGAACGGGTGGAGATTAGCGGAACGAACTCTTCCGCTACCGCTCCTAGCGTGCTGCCATGACCACGATCCCCGGCCCGGCCGGCACCCACACGACCGACAGCCACGCGACCGGTACTGCGATCCGGCCCTTCCGCGTCTCGATCCCGGAGGGGACCCTGAGGGACCTCCAGGACCGCCTCGCCCACACCCGCCTCCCCGTGCCGGCGCCGGGTGACTCGTGGGACCACGGCACGCCCGTGACCTATCTCCGGGAGATGGTCGACCACTGGCGCGAGGGCTTCGACTGGCGGGCGCAGGAGAAGCGGATGAACGCTCACCCTCACTTCGTCACCGCCGTCGACGGACAGACCGTCCACTTCCTGCACGTCCGGTCCGAGGTGGCCGAGGCGACGCCGCTCCTGCTGGTCCACACCTACCCGGGCTCGTTCGTGGACTACCTCGACATGATCGGCCCCTTGGTCGACCCGGTCGCGCACGGCGGTCGGCGCGAGGACGCGTTCCACGTGGTGATCCCCTCGATCCCCGGGTTCGGCTTCAGCACCCCGCTCGCCGCGGGGCCCTGGTCAATGGGTCGCGTCGCCGAGGTGATGGACACCCTGATGCGGCGGCTCGGCTACGCCTCCTACGGTGCACACGGCAGCGACGCCGGGGCCAACGTCGCCCGCGAGTTGGCGATCCGGTCACCCGAGGGTTTCCTCGGCGCCCACGTGCTGCAGCTCTTCTCCTTCCCCTCGGGCGACCCCGCCGAGCTCGCCCGGCTCACCGAGAAAGACCATGACGCACTGCAGTTCCTCGGCTGGTTCCAGCAGCGAGCCGGCTTCGCGGCGATGAACGCCTCGCGGCCCCAGACAGTGGCCGCCGGGCTGGCCGACTCGCCGGTCGCGCAGCTGGCGTGGAGCGAGCTGTTGGAGAACTTCGGAAGCGGTACCAGCCTGCTCACCCGCGACCAGGTGCTCACCCAGGTCTCGCTGTACTGGCTGACGAACACCGCTGCCACCGCCGCCCGGTTCTACTTCGACGAGGCCAGGGCTGGGGCCGAACCGGTGTTGAACCACGGCCGCATCGGCGTCGCGGTCTTCGCCGACGACTTCCAGAGCATCAGGCCCTTCGCCGAGCGCGACAACACCGCGATCGAGCACTGGGCCGAGTACCCGGAAGGGGGTCACTTCGCCGCCATGGAGCGGCCCGACCTGGTGGTGGGCGACCTGCGCACCTTCTTCGGCTGATCGCGCGCGGAGCTGCCCCGGGTCCTCGGACTCGGGGCCTGGCCCGCAGCGACCGGGTCTGCGGTCAACGCGAGCCAGGATCGGAACGCGCCGAGATCAGCGCTCCGGTGCGCGGTCGGCGTCTCGATGGAACAGGCTCGGACGTGCCGGTGCGAGCAGCGAGAACGCGATGACACCGGTGGCGAACGGGACCGCCCCCAGGGCGAGCATGGCCGACGCGGGGGACCCGGAGAAGGAGACGACCTCCTGGGTGAGCACGAGCTGCGAACCCGTCTGGAAGGCCGCGTGGAAGCCGACCGCGGTCCAGACCGAACCGCTGACGATCCGCAGGTAGCCGAGGGCGCCGCCCATCCCGAGGAACATGGACAGGTCCGCGATGCCGGTGAAGCCGCGGAGCACGACCGCGAACCCCGTGAACAGTGCCGCCTGCACGACGATGCTCCACCAGGCGGGGAGCCGCTCCCTCACGACGCCGATGACATAGCCACGGAACACGATCTCCTCCGGGACCGCCTCGCTGAGCAGCACCGCGCCGAACAGGAGGGCGCTGATCGCGATTGCATCACCGGCCGACCCGTGGAGGGTCAGCGGAGCTCCCGCCAAGCCCAGGATGGCGAACGCCGCAGCGGCCGGGAGCAGCCAGGTCAGGAGACCGGCACTGAAGGTCCACGCTGCGGCTGCCGGGCCCGGCGAGGCCGAAGTGCGGCGTCGGGCGCCGGTCGACCCACCGCGCGAGGCCGCGGACGACGGAGAGGACGACGGCCGAGAGCAGTACGCCACCCACGCCGCGCGCCACGAGCGTCCGGACCTCGCTCGGCTCACCGCGACGACCTGAGTCAGCAGCGCGAGCCCGGCGGTGAGCGTGGCGCTCGCGATCGCGATCCTGATGACGCCCGACGCCGGGCCCGAGGTCGCTGCATCCCCGGCCCGGGAACGTGTGGAGTCCACGTCGCCCTCCCCATGTCGGTTTGCAAGGTTGCGAGCACTCTTGCGCAGACGTGGGATCGACGCCGTGACCGGTCGAGGTGGCGGGACCCGCTCAGATGAGGCCGCGCCGTACCGCTTGGACGATCAGCTGCACGTTGTGCTCGACGCCCCAGTCGCGGCGGAGCGCCTCCAGCCGCCGCCAGGCGGTTGCCCTCGACATGTTGCACGTCGCCGCGGCCTCGCCAGTCGTCCGTCCCTCGGCGAGCTCCCGCATCAGCGCGAGCGTCAGCGGGTCGGGCTCGCCGCCGTCGCTCCTGCCCATCGGATGCACACCTTTCGCCGCCGTCGGGAGGGTGGAACGTTTCACATTGGCGGGCAGTGTGCCACCGCCCAACCTGGATGGGAACCCCGGTCTCAGGGGAGGTCGGCCGGCAGACTGCGACCATCGTCTCAACTTCATTTCCGGGGGGTGCCATTTCAGTTGCGTTCATGAAACGGTTCACCAGCTACGTGACAGCCGTCACGGGCCGATGCCGTCGGGGGGCCGGCGTGGGCACACAGGTTGAGTGGATGGGGAAGACGTTGAACGAAACTGTCGCCGGCCGGCCGCCACAGCAGCGGCCGGTCCTCCGCCTGGGCGTCGTCGCCCTGGCGATCGGCGTGGGCGGCTCCGCGCTCGCGCCCGTGGTGGCAGCGCAGGCGGCCCCGGGTGGCCTCCCGCTGTCGACCGCGGCCATGGCGCCGGCGGCGCCGCAGGTCTCCGTGACCGGGTTGGAGGTCAACCACCTCTTCGACCCGGAGGGCATCGACGACGCCAAGCCGGTCTTCTGCTGGGGCTTCGAGTCCAATGTCATCGGCGCGAAGCAGGAGAGCTACCGCATCGAGGTGGCCACCGACCCGTCGTTCGACGACACGGTCTGGGACAGCGGCCAGGTCGACTCCGACGAGACGACCGACATCCGGTACGGCAGCACGGGCCAGGCCGAGGCCCTGCAGCCCGAGACCGACTACTGGTGGCGGGTGACCGCGGTGGACGACCGCGGTGTCGAGACCGTCTCCGAGGTGTCGACCTTCTCGACCGGCCTGATGGACACCGAGATCGCGGCGTGGGACGGAGCCCAGTGGATCGGCAATGACGCGACGAAGCTGGACGCGACGGCCGCCCACGTGTTCGACCTCCGCACGGGCTTCACGATCAACAGCGGTGACAACGCCTCGTTCATCTTCGGCGCGAACGACCCGCGCTTCACCAGCGAGTTCCGCAACGTCTTCGGTGCGCCGGGCGGCGAGAACTTCGTCCGCTTCGAGCTCGACCTCTCCGGAGTGACCGACGGCGACGACAACACCGGTGGCGTGGTCAACCTCTACCGCAAGGGCTACCACGCCACCGACGACGCCGACGGTGACCCGAACGTCCACCCCTACAAGTCGGTCGAGCTGGCCGACAGCACCGTGGCCGAGGTGCAGAAGCTGTTCACGACCGCCAACAAGAACAAGCAGCACACGCTCCGCATCTACGGCAACGCGAGCGAGATGACCTACGAGATCGACGGTGTCGAGCTCGAGGGCTTCACCGCCGACACCATGAAGGTGAGCCCGAAGCGCCCGGCGTCCACGGACAACCTCGACGTCAGCCCCTACTCCACGATCGACGACGAGGGCGTCCACTCGTTCGAGACGGGCAACAACTACAACACCTTCCCGCACCTCAACGAGATCGGCTTCTCGGTCAAGAACGTCGGCGACGACGTCAGCGTCACCGACTACCACCTGGTCGACGTCGGGCAGAGCGCCAAGCGCACCCTCTTCGACTCGACCACGGCCGCGGACTACGGCATCTTCGCCGACCTCCCCGACTCGGGGATCACCACCGACGGCGACACGATCCGGGTGAACCCGACGACCGCCGAGCAGCTCGGCCCGAAGTACGCCGACCCGTCGTACGGCGCGCAGACCCACCTCCGCACGGAGTTCACGACTGCCTCAAGCAAGGACATCGCCGAGGCCAAGATGTACATCACGGCGCAGGGTGCGTACGAGATGTTCATCAACGGTGAGCGGATGAGCGACGACTACCTCAACCCCGGTATGTCGACCTTCGCCAAGACGCTGACGTACCACACCTACGACGTCACCGACATGCTGCAGAGCGGCGAGAACGCCATGGGTGCACTGCTCGGCCCCGGCTTCTGGACCGGCAACATGACCTTCTCGCCGCGGAACTACAACATGTTCGGCGACAGCGAGGCGCTGCTCGCCAAGATGGTCGTCACCTACGACGACGGCACCACGGAGACCATCGTCACCGACCCCGGCTCCTGGAAGTCCTTCAACGACGGGCCTAACCGGTACGCCGACAACTTCCAGGGTGTGCGGTACGACGCCAGCAAGGAAGCGAACATCGCGGGCTGGTCGACCACGTCCTACGACGCCGCCCTCGAGAGCAAGTGGTCGAAGCCGGACGTCATCTCGATGAAGAGCGAGCTGGACCCCGACTTCATGGCCCGTCAGGACCAGCCCGTCCGCGAGGTCGAGCGCCTGACCGCGGAGCGGGTGCTCAGCACGCACAGCGACGACGACCAGACGTGGACCTACGACATGGGCGTCAACATGGTCGGCGTCCCGAGCGTCACGATCCCGGCCGGCACGCTGGAGGCAGGCGACGAGGTGATCTTCCGCTTCGGCGAGGACATCTACCCCGGCAACAGCGACTCCCCGAACGAGGTCTGGCCGGGCCCCGACCCGCGCTACTACGAGCCCAAGCCGTACTCGGAGCTGTACGGCCCGGAGGGCAGCTACCGACCCGGTGTCGCGGGGCAGATCCTGACCGACACCTACCGCGCGGCGTTCGCGACCGACTTCTACGAGGCGTCGGCTGCGGACGCGGACCGGGACGTGGTCATCACGCCCAACTTCACCTTCCGCGGCTACCGCTACATCGAGATCACCGTCCCCGGACGGACCAAGCCGCTGCCGCTGAGGAACGTCGAGGGCATCGTGCTCTCCTCGATCGACAAGCCCGAGGGCACCTACGAGGCGAAGACGAGCGACGACAACTACACCGGCGAGCTCGCCACGCAGTTCTTCGAGAACGTCCAGCGCAGCCAGCTCGGCAACTTCTTCTCGCTGCCGACCGACTGCCCCCAGCGCAACGAGCGCATGGGCTGGACCGGTGACCTGCAGGCGTACGCCCGTGCGGCGACGTACAACTCCACCGACACCCAGGCGTTCCTGCGCCAGTGGATGGTCGCGCTGCGTGACGCCCAGGGCTCGAACGGAAGCGTCGGCACCACCGTGCCGATCATCAGCCTGACCGGTGACCGTGGCGATGCCTTCCCCCAGACCCCGACGTGGGAGGGCGCGGTCGCCCAGGCGCCGTGGCAGCTCTACCAGCAGTACGGCGACACGCAGATCATCGAGGAGAACTTCGCGACGATCCAGAAGTGGCTCAAGGGCTACGCCGACCAGCCGCTCTCGGAGGACTACCCGGGCCTGACCGCCGGCACCGGCAGCCACGCCGACCACATCAGCATGGACGCCAACACCGAGCGCCACATGGTCAACCAAGCCATGTACCTGCACTTCGTGGAGGTGTCGGCGAAGATGGCCGACGTCATCGGCGAGACCGAGTACGCCGAGTCCCTCCGCCAGCGGTTCGCCCAGGGCAAGGAGAGCTTCAACAAGCTCTACGTCGACCCGCAGACCGGCTTCACCCTGAACGCCACCCCGGGCGAGGAGCTGGTCTCCGGCCGGAGCCTGCAGGACTCGCAGGCGTCCTACGCTACGCCGCTCAACCTCGACTTGTTCAGCGACGAGATGACGGTGCAGGCCGGGCCGAACGCGGGCCTGACCTACAAGGAGTTCGCCACCAAGCGGCTCCGCGAGCTCGTCGAGGACCCGGGGCAGAGCCACAACGGCGACGGTCCCCGCGACGGCGGCGGTGGCTTCTCAGGCGGTCAGGCGAGCAACAAGCCCTACACCATCACCACCGGCTTCAACGGCACGCCGAACATCCTGCCGGCGCTGACGAAGAACGGCGAGATCGAGACGGCCTACAAGCTGTTCAGCAGCGACGACTACACCAGCTGGCTCTACCCGGTCACGCTGGGTGCGACCACGATGTGGGAGCTCTGGAACTCCTACGAGCGTGCCTTCGCCCAGGGCGGGGAGAGCTCGATGAACTCCCAGAACCACTTCGCGCTCGGCGCCTCCCAGTCCTGGATGTACGAGTACCAGCTGGGCATCACCTCGGACGGGGGCAAGGGCTACCAGGACTTCGTGCTGCAGCCCATCGCCGGTGGTGACTTCACCTCGGTGGAGGGCAGCTTCGAGTCGAGCCACGGGCTCATCGAGTCGGGCTGGGAGGCGGCTGACGGTGAGATGACGTCGTACGCCACCACGGTTCCGGCGAACACGACCGCGACGCTCTACCTGCCGGTGGACGAGGAGGTCAGCGAGTTCGAAGAGGTGCCGGGCGTGACCTTCGAGGGCATGACCGAGCGGAACGGGATCGACACCGCGAAGTTCACCCTCCGCGCCGGCGGCTACGAGTTCGACATCGACGGCTCGGAGGTGTCGGCGACGATCGACCGTGGCTACGTCTCCGGTGAGGAGCCGAAGCCGCCGGTCAAGAAGGCCAAGGTGAAGGCGACCCCAGGCGCCGTCCGTGCCGGCAAGAGCCTGAAGGTCGTCGGGCGCAACCTGCCCGTGACCTGGGTCCGGATCAAGCTCGGCGGTCGCGACCTCGGTGCCGTCCGGGTGGAGGACGGGACCTTCAGGGTTCGCAGGGCGGTCCCCAAGGCGATGGCGGGCACCTTCCGCCTTCGCCTGGTCGCCGGCGGCGACGTGCTCGCCAAGGACAAGGTCAAGGTCCTGCGGGCCAAGCGCCGCTAGTCACCCAGCAACAGCCAGCAGCAACACCGCTGCAGCGCGAGGGGCCACGCCGCACGGCGTGGCCCCTCGTCGCTGTCTCGGGTGGCGAAGAGGTGGGAGGATGGCGCGGTGCGTGCGGTGGTCGTCGACGAGGTCCGGGCGCAGCCGCGGGTGCGTGACGTGCCCGAGCCGGAGCCCTCGCCGTCCGGCGTGGTGGTCCAGGTGCGGGCCACCGGCCTGTGCCGCAGCGACTGGCACGCCTGGGCCGGCCACGATGACATCGCGTTCCCGCACGTGCCGGGCCACGAGCTGGCCGGGGTCGTCGTCCGGACCGGTGCCGACGTGCGGCGGTGGTCGGTCGGCGACCGGGTGACCGTCCCCTTCGTCTGCGGCTGCGGGCGGTGCGAGTGGTGCCGGACCGGTCAGGCGCAGGTCTGCCCCGACCAGCAGCAGCCCGGGTTCACGCACTGGGGCTCCTTCGCCGAGCACGTCGCGCTGCATGCCGCGGACGTGAACCTGGTGGCGATCCCGGAAGGGGTCGCCTACACCACCGCCGCCAGCCTCGGGTGCCGGTTCGCCACCGCCTACCGCGCCCTGGTCGGCCGGGCGCGGGTCGCCGCCGGCGAGTGGGTGACGGTGATCGGTGCGGGCGGCGTCGGCCTCAGCGCCGTGATGGTCGCCCACGCCCTCGGCGCCCGGGTCGTCGCCGTCGACCGCAACCCCGAGGCTCTCGCAGCGGCGTCGCGCGCCGGCGCCGAGCACACGCTCCTGACCGGAGGTGGGGAGGGCGCCGACGTCCCCGCTGCCGTCGCGGAGCTCACCGCCGGCGGCAGCCACGTCGCGGTCGACGCGGTCGGCAGCGAGCAGACCTGCGCCGACGCCATCCTCAGCCTCCGGCGCCGCGGCCGGCACGTCCAGGTCGGCCTCCTGCCGCCGGTGGCCGGCCACCCGGCCGTGCCGATGGCGCGGGTGATCGCCTGGGAGATCGACGTCCTCGGGAGCCATGGGATGGCGGCCGCCGACTACCCGGAGATGCTCGCGCTGATCGAGGCCGGGCGGCTCCGGCCCGACCGGCTGGTCGAGCGCGTCGTCGGGCTGGAGGAGGTGGCCGCGATGCTGCCGGGGTTCGACCAGGCGGCGGTGGCCGGCATGACGATGGTCGACCCGACCCGGTAGCCCGGGCGGCGCCGGTCGTCTGCCGGCTGTTCACCCCTCGGCCCCGATCGGCCCCTACCGTCGCGCTCCGTGTGCGAGCAGAACCTGACCCGGCGCCAGCTGGTCCGCTACGGCGCCCTGGTCTCCGCGACCTTCCCGGCGCTGGGCGTCCTCGACCGCGGCTGGACCCTGGCCGACCAGGCCGAGTCACCTCGCGCGGGCGGCCTCGTCGTGCCGATGCACCTCGAGCTCGTGACGGTGACCGACACCTCCGCCGTCATCACCTGGTTCACCGGCGACCCGACGCGCCGCGACGAGTTCGGCCGTCCCCGACCGGTGGCGGCGCCGGGCCGCGTCCTGATCGGGACCAGCCCGGATCCGCGAACCTGGCGGGTCGTCGGCCGGCACGACGCCACGGCGTACCACTACGTCGAGGTGACCGGGCTGCGGCCGGGCACGACGTACTTCTGGCGCGCGGAGAGCAGCGGGCGGGTCGCCATCCCCCTCATGCCGACCCCGACCGCACCGCTCGTGGGCCCGGCCCCGCCGGTCTTCACCACCATGCGCCGGCCGGGCGGGCGGGAGATCGGCCGGGTGGCCTGGCTCAACGACCTGCACTTCGGTGAGCAGGTCGCCGGCCTGGCCTACAGCAACCCGGACCTCCCCGGTGGCGGGCTTCCCCCCGGCTTCCCCGTCGACCCCGAGCACCCCTACTGGCGGTTCATGGCGCAGGGTGCCGTGGCCGACGCCCGCCGCCGGGGCTGCAACCTGCTGCTCGCCAACGGCGACCTGTCCAACGAGTCGGAGCCCGCTGCGCTGCGGGAGTGCCGCCGCACCCTGGACGGGTTCGGCACCCTCGGCGGCCGGGGCATGGTCAGGCCCGGGGACGCGCCGCGCTACCACGTGACCCGCGGGAACCACGACCGTCAGCGTCCGCACGTCAGCGGCCGGCTCGTCGACGAGTTCGACCGACGCTTCGACCGCGGGTTCGAGCGCGGCTCCCAGCACTTCTCCGTCGCCGTGGGGACCAAGCGGGCCCGGTACCGTTTCGTCGGCCTGGACTCCAACGACGGGGAGAACACCGGTGTGCTGCGCCGCTCCGAGCTCGACTACCTCGAGGCGGAGCTCGAGAAGGGCGACATCACCATCCCGCTCTTCCACCACCCGGCCAGCCTCACCGCGTCGGCGATCGGCATCCCGCCGTTCATCGGCGGCCTCGCGCAGGACGACGCACGCGCCTTCCGGCAGCTGATCGCACGCCACCCCAACACCGGCGGCGTCTACGCCGGCCACACGCACCGCAACAACCTCTCCCGCAACGTCGAGACCGGGCGGCTGCCCTACTTCGAGGGCGGCGCGGTCAAGGAGTACCCGGGCGGCTACAGCGTCGTGCGGCTCTTCGAGCGCGGCTACATGGTCAACTTCTACAAGACCCGCCGGCGCGACGCCCGGGCCTGGTCGGAGCGGTCGCGTGGCGAGTACTTCGGGCTCGCCCCGTCGTACCTGCTCGGCGGCCTGCACGAGCGGAACTGGAGCTACGAGGTGGACGCCCGCCGGCGTACCCGGCTCTCGGTGCGGCCGGCCGCCGGCGCCACCGAGCCGGTGGACCTCGACGGCATCGGTGCCGTCACGGACGAGGCGTGAGTCAGCCGGTGAGGAAGAGCGTGAAGCCGGTGGTGACGGCGGCCAGGCACCAGGCCGCCGTCGAGGCGAGGAACGGCGCCCAGTCCCCGGTGCGCCGGCCCCGGACACCGAGGTAGCCCCACGGACCGAGCGTGACGAGGTGCCGCACCATCCGCACGATCGCGGGAGCGCCGCTCAGCACGCCCCAGCCCCGGAGGTCGAGCAGGTCGCGGACGGCCGCCACCAGGAGCACCCCGACGGTGGCGAGGGCCAGGCCCCCGCCGAGGACGACGGCCGCGCCCCGGGGCAGCACGACGAGCACCGGGCCGACGAGGACCAGCCAGGCGTGGGCGAGGGCCAGCTGCCAGGCCGGCTCGACGGCGTACCGGCGCAGCGCCGCGCGCCACGGCGTGCCCGGCGCGACGACCGGCGGCAGCACCGCCGCCGACGGCGCAGGAGGATCCGCCGGCTCCAGCGCGTGCGGGGACATGACCAGTCGCAGGTGCGGCCGGGCGGGAGGATCGTGAGCGACCGGCGCTGGGTGGAGAGGCTCGGCGGTCACGGCAGGGCGGTACCCCGAACGGCGGGGGGACAGCCGGGCCGACTGGGTACCGGGGGCCCATGAGCGAACACACCGACCGCACCGCGGACCCGGCGCCGAGCAGCGGCACGACGCCGGGGACGGCACCTGGGCCGACGGCTGGGGGAGGCAGGAGCGGGGACCCCCTCCGCGGCTCACGCACCAGCGGGCTGTGGGCGGCCCTGGTGGCCTTCGGCCTCGTGCTCGTGCTCCTCGTCGTGTTCATCGCGCAGAACACCGATCCGGTGCTCGTGCGGTTCCTGAGCTTCGAGGGCGAGACACCGTTGGCCGTGGCGCTGCTGGTCGCCGTCGCCGCGGGTCTGCTGCTGACCGCGCTGGCCGGCACGCTCCGGATGTGGCAGGTACGGCGGCGCGTGCGCCGGGACCGCAAGAGCCACTGAGGCCGGGCCTCAGCCGGGCGCGCGCCCGGCCCTGAGCCGGGCGTCGACGGCGGCGGGGCTGAGCTCGTGGTCGATGACGAGCGCCGCGCAGCCGACCAGGCCGGCGGAGTCCCCGTGCGCGGCCGGCGCGAACCGGAGGTCGCGCGCGACCGACGCCGCGGCCCGCGCGTAGACCGCCTCGCGCATGCCGGCGGTGTAGAGGTCGAAGGCCGCGCCCATGTCCCCGCCGACGACGACCGTCTGCGGGTGGAGCAGGTTGACGGCGACGGCGAGCACCTCGCCCACCCGGCGGCCGCTCTCGCGCAGGAGGCTGCGGGCCAGCGGGTCGCCGTCGAGGGCCAGGGCGACCAGGTCCCGCACGTGGCGGGCGGTGCCGCCCTGCTCGGTCAGCCGGTGGACGAGCGACCAGCCGGCGGCGACCGTCTCGAGGCAGCCGTGGGCGCCGCACCGGCACAGCAGGTCGTCGGCGCCGTCGACCCGGGTGTGCCCGAGCTCGCCGGTGACGCCGCGGTCGCCGTGGACCAGGCGGCCGTCGGCGATGATGCCCAGGCCCAGCCCGGTGGAGGCCTTGACGACGAGCAGGTCGCTGCCCAGCGGCGGCGGCCCGAAGAGCTCGGAGCGGGTGAGCGCCGCCGTGTCGTTCGCGAGGTGGACCGGGGCGTCGACCACCGCGGTGAGGTGGGGCGCGAGGGGCACGCCGTCCCAGCCCTTCATCACCGGCGCGTCGACGCTGACCCGGCGCTCGGGGTCCACGGTCCCGGGCAGCGACATGCCGATGCCCAGCACCGGCGGGCCCACGCGCTCGACGGCCGTGGCGACCCGGGAGGCGATGTCGGGCAGCAGCTCCTCGGGCCCCGTGCCGACGTCGTGGTCGCGGGTGTCGCCGACGATCTCGCGGCCGGCGAGGTCGTAGACGCCGATCTGGGTGCGGGAGCGGCCGATGGCCACGCCCACCACCGCGCCGGCGTCGACGTCGAAGGCGAGCGAGCCCGCGGGCCGGCCCCCGGTCGAGGCCCCGGCACCCTCGACGACCAGCCCTGCCTCGGCCAGGGCGGCGACCCGCACCGCGACCGCGGAGCGCGACAGGCCGGTGAGCCGCCCGAGCTCGGCCCGCGTGGCGGCCTCGCCCGACCGGATGAGGGCGAGCAGCCCTCCGGCCGAGGTCTCGGGCGTGGTGGCGGTCACGGCCGGATTGAAGCACGTCACTTCGACCGCCAAAAGTCCGAAGTCTGCTTGTATCGATCCAAAAGTCTTGAGACCGTGGAAGCCATGTACTCCTCACCGGACAGCCCGGCCGCGCACGCGGGCCTCCCGGACCACTGCGACTTCACTGTCTTCGGCGGCACGGGCGACCTCGCCCTCCGCAAGCTGATCCCGGCCCTCTACCACCGCGACCGTGAGGGTCAGCTGCCCGCCGACTACCGGATCGTGGGCGTCTCCCGCAGCGACGTCGACACCGCCGGCTACCGGGCCCTGGTCCGCGACGCCCTCGCCACCCACGTCCCGGCCGACGAGCTCGAGCCGGTCGCCGTCGACCGCCTGCTCGGCCGCCTGCACCACCTCTGCCTCGACGCGCACGCCGCCGACGGCTGGCACGAGCTCCACGGCCTCCTCAAGGACCGCCCGCACGCCGACGAGACCGTGCGCGTCTACTACCTCGCCGTCGCGCCGACCCTCTTCGGCGCCACGTGCGAGCGGCTCGACGACCTCGGCCTGGTCGACGAGCGCTCCCGGGTGGTGATGGAGAAGCCGATCGGCCACGACCTCGCCTCCGCCCGCGCCGTCAACGACGCCGTCGGCCGGGTCTTCGAGGAGTCGCAGATCTTCCGCATCGACCACTACCTCGGCAAGGAGAGCGTGCAGAACCTGCTGGTCACCCGGTTCGCCAACGCCTTCCTCGAGCCGCTGTGGAACAGCCGCTGGGTGGACCACGTCCAGATCACCGTCGCAGAGACCGTCGGGGTCGGCACCCGCGGCGGCTACTACGACGCCGCCGGGGCGCTGCGCGACATGGTCCAGAACCACCTGCTGCAGCTGCTCTGCCTGGTCGCCATGGAGCCGCCGACGTACATCGGTCGGGAGACCGTCCGCGACGAGAAGCTGAAGGTGCTGCAGGCGCTCAAGCCGATGGGTCCCGCCGACGTCGACCGCGACACCGTCCGCGGCGCCTACGACGGGTACGGCGACGAGGTCGGCCGGCCCGACACCGCCACCGAGACCTACGTGGCGCTCCGGGCGGAGGTGCAGAACTGGCGGTGGGCCGGCGTGCCGTTCTACCTGCGCACCGGCAAGCGGATGGACCAGCGGCTCTCCGAGATCGTCGTGGTCTTCAAGGAGCCTCCGCACCCGATGTTCCCCCACAGCGAGGGCACCACCGCGCCGAACCGGCTGCACATCCTGGTCCAGCCCGAGGAGGGCATGCGCCTCCACCTGACCGCGAAGGAGCCGGGCCCCGGTGGCATCCGGCTGCGGCCGGTCTCGCTGGACCTCTCCTACGCCACGGCCTTCGACCAGCGCTCGCCGGACGCCTACGAGCGGCTGCTCATGGACGTCGTCCGCGGCAACCCCACGCTCTTCATGCGCCGCGACGAGGTCGAGGCCGCGTGGACCTGGGTCGAGCCGGTGCTGGCCCGCTGGGCCCAGCGCAGCGCCGAGACCGGCGAGCGGCCGGTGGGCTACTCCGCTGGGAGCGCCGGGCCGGAGCCGGCGGCCGACCTCCTCGCGCGCGACGGCCGGGGGTGGCAGGCCTCCGACGGGTGACCCAGCCGGGACGGGCGGGTACTGGAGCGGTACGCACCCACCACGCGGCCGGAGAAGGTCGCCGCCGACATCGAGGAGGCACTCGCCTGATGGCCAGCTTCACCGCCGGGACCCGCGCCGAAGCCGTCGTCCTCGCCCCACGGGAGGCGATCTGGGACGTGCTCACCGATCCCACGCTGGTCGCCCGGCTGACCCCGCTGCTCGAGCGGATCACCGCCGAGGGCGACCACTGGACCTGGCAGATGACGGGGATCGACGTGCTCGGAGTCAAGGTGGCGCCGTCGTTCACCGAGCGGATGAGCTACCGGGAGCTGGAGCGGATCGGCTTCTCCCACGACCCGCCGGCCGGAGCCGCGGAGCGCGCCGGGGTGGAGGGCTGGTACCAGCTGGACGAGGTCCCCGACGCCGACGGCGGCGGGACCCGCCTGGCCACCAGTCTCGACATCACCCTCGAGCTGCCGCTGCCCAAGGTCTCCTCGCCCGCCGTCACGGCGGCGATGAAGGGCGTCGTCGGCCAGATGGGCGAGCGGTTCTCGAAGAACCTGCTCGCCCACCTCGGGGTCGAGGAGCGCTGACTTCTCGGGCCTGCGCCCCGCCCCGCCCGCTCAGACCGGCTGGCGCTCCTCGGCCGCGCCGGCCTCGCCGGGGACGAGGTGGCCGCTGCCCCGCTGGAGCTTCTCGCCCTCGACGTCGACCACCGGGAGCAGCCGGTCCAGCCACCGGGGCAGCCACCACGCCTTCTCGCCGAGCAGGTCGAGCAGCGCCGGGATGAGCGCCATCCGGACCACGAACGCGTCGAGGAAGACCGCGACCGCGAGCGCGAAGCCCATCGACTTGATGATCGGCTCGTCGATCAGCACGAAGGCCGCGAAGACCGAGATCATGATGACCGCGGCGGCCGCCACCACGCGGGCGCTGTTGCGGAAGCCGTCGATGACCGCGTCGCTCGTCGACATGCCGTGCACGTGCGCCTCGCGCATGCGGGTGACCAGGAAGACCTGGTAGTCCATCGCCAGGCCGAAGACCAGGCCGATGAGGAAGATCGGCATGAAGCTGACGATCGGCTGGCCCTCGACCAGACCGAGCGCACCCTCCTGGAAGACCGCCACCGTGATGCCGAGGGTGGCGAGCACCGAGAGCAGGAAGCCGAGGGTGGCGGTGAGCGGCACGAGGATCGAGCGGAAGACGATCATCAGCAGGATGAAGGCGAGCCCGATCACCACCGCGAGGTAGACCGGCAGCGCGTCGCTGAGCCGCTCGGAGATGTCGGTGAAGATCGCCGTGGTGCCGGTGATCCCCAGGTCCGCCCCGGTCCGCTCCTCGAGGTCGCCGGTGCCGGCGCGCAGGTCGCCGAGCAGGTCCTCGGTGGCGGTGTGCTCGGGGCCGGTCTCCGGAGTGACGAGCACCTGGGCGCCGGTGCCGTCCTCGTTCTGGCCGACGACCTGGGCGTTCACGACGCCGTCCTGGCCGGCCGCCCAGGCCACGACCTCGCCGTACGCCGCCGGCCGCTCGTCGGCGGGCACGTCCCGGCCGTCGACGACCACGAGCAGCGGCGCGCTGCGGCCGGGGCCGAACGCCTCCGCGACGAGGTCGGAGGCGCGGCGCTGGGTGGTGTCGGTGGAGGCGGTGCTGTCGGTGGGGAAGGCGAGGTGGAGGCCCTTGAGCGGCACCGCCAGGACGCCGAGCGCGACGACCACGATCGCCACCACCGCGGCCGGACGGCGGCCGACGAACCGGCCCCAGCGCACGCCGTTGTTGAGGATCCGGCCGTCGTGGTCGCGGGCCGGCCGGTAGCGGCGCACGCGTCCGGCGAAGACCTTGGAGCCGAGCATGCCCAGCAGGGCGGGCAGCAGGGTGAGGGCGACCAGGACCGCGACGAGCACGGTCGCGGCGGCCGCGAGGCCCATCGACGTCAGGAACGGGATCCGCACCAGCGAGAGGGCGGCCAGGGCGATGAGGACGGTGAGGCCGGCGAAGACGACGGCGGAGCCCGCGGTGCCGACCGCGAGGCCGGTGGCGTCCTGCCGGTCGGAGGTGTGGTCGAGCTCGGAGCGGAACCGGGCGAGGATGAACAGGCAGTAGTCGATGCCGACGGCCAGGCCGATCATCGTGGCGAGCATGGGGGTGGTGGAGCCGACGTCGGCGAACGCGGTCATCAGCGTGATGCCGGTGAGGCCGAAGCCGACGCCGATGGCGGCGGTGAGGATCGGCAGGCCGGCCGCCACGAGCGAGCCGAAGGTCAGGACCAGCACGACGAGCGCGACCGCGACGCCGATGATCTCCGAGGTGCCGCCCAGGTGCGGCATGCCGGCGGTGCCGGGCCCGTTGGCCTCCACGGTCAGCCCGCTCCCACGGGCCTCGGACATGACGTCCTCGAGCTCCTCGATCGTCGACGGCTCGACGTCGGCCACCGAGTCGACCGCGAAGTCCCAGGTGATGATGCCGACCCGCCCGTCCTCCGACAGCGGCGAGAGGGCGCGGGCGTCGGCCTCGGCCACCTGCCGGTCGGTGCCGGCCTGGGCGGCCGCCTGCAGCAGCTGCTGGCGCTGCTGCTCGGCCGCCGTCACCGGGCCGACCAGGGGCGTCTCCGGCATCTGGGGGAGGCCGGAGAGGTCCTCGATGAGGGCCTGGGTGGCCTCCTGCCAGCGCGGGTCGGAGAGCTGCTCGCCCTCGGGCGCGGCGACCACCACGTTGGCGGTGGCGCGCTCGGACGGGTCGGGTGCACCGGGGAAGAGCTCGGACTGCAGGTCCGCGGCCTCCTCCGACGGGATCCCCGGGATGGAGAACGAGTCGCTCATCGGCTTGGAGAACGCCGCGGCCGAGGCGCCCAGGGCGATGAAGAGGACGACCCACGTCCCGATGACGAGCGGCCATCGCCGGTAGGCGGTGAGTCCGAGGCGGTGCAGCAGGGTGGCCATGCGATTCCTTAGGGACGAGGGTCGAGAACCAGGTGTCGGGGGTCAGGCGAGGAGCTGGCGGGCGGCGGTCAGGTGCTCGTCGAAGAGCTCGACGAGCGGGCGGTCGTCGCCGGCGGTGTAGGCGGCCATGGCGCTGTCGAAGACGGTGACCAGGAGGCGCACGATGAGGCGGGCGCGGAGCGGGTCGACCGGGGTGCCGCGCTGGGCCTCGCGCTCACCGAGGAGGGTGGCGAAGTCGGCCGAGATCGTCTCGAAGCGGCCGTGGACCGCGAGCAGGATGCGCGGGTGCTCGTCGGCGATCTGGCGGAGCCGCTCGAAGCGCTCGCGGTCGACCTGCCGGGAGTCGAGGATCTCGCGGGCGAGGACCTGGAGGTCCTCGATCAGCACGCCGTGGGGCCCGCCGGCGACGAAGCGCGCCCGGCTCTGCTCCGACAGCGTCGGCGCGGGCCCCAGGACGGCATCGAGCTTGCTCGGGACGTAGTTGAAGAGCGTCCGCCGTGAGACGCCGGCTCCGGCGGCGAGGTCGTCCATCGTGAAGCCGTCGAGGCCGTGCTCCTCGGTCAGCCGGAGCGCGCTGGCGAGGATGCGCTCCTCGGTGTCGCGTCGCTTGGCATCGCGGAGCGACGGCTCGGTTGCACTCGAAGTCACGTAGTGCAGTATTGCACTGCGGCCACTATGGTGCAAAAACGTGACCGGCGTCACCCCGCGGAGGGACGGACTTGCCGGTAACCATTGCCGGGCCGGAGAGTGTCGTGGTGACCAACCGTGCCGCCGCCACCACCTCGTCGTACTCGATCACCATGCGCCTGCACACCGCGCCGGACCACGGCGTCGTCGGCGCGGTCGCCACGGCGGTCAGCCAGGCCGGCGGCATCGTCACCGCGATCGACGTCGCGGAGTCCAGCCACGAGCGGCTCGTCGTCGACGTGACCTGCTCGGCCAGCGACGCCGAGCACGCGGCCGACCTCGAGCGCGCCGCCGACGGCGTCGAGGGCGTCGAGGTGCACAAGGTCAGCGACCGGACCTTCCTGCTGCACATCGGCGGCAAGATCGAGGTCTCCTCCAAGGTGCCGCTGCGCAACCGGGACGACCTGTCGATGGCCTACACGCCCGGCGTCGGCCGGGTCAGCCTGGCGCTGGCGCAGAACCCCGACGACGTCTCACGCCTGACCGTGAAGGGCAACTCGGTCGCCGTGGTCACCGACGGCTCGGCGGTGCTCGGCCTCGGCAACATCGGCCCCGGCGCGGCGCTGCCGGTCATGGAGGGGAAGGCCGCGCTGTTCAAGCGGTTCGCCGACATCGACGCGTGGCCGATCTGCCTGGCCAGCCAGGACACCGACGAGATCGTCCGGGCGGTCGAGATGATCGCACCGGGCTTCGGTGGCATCAACCTCGAGGACATCGCCGCGCCGCGCTGCTTCGAGATCGAGCAGCGGCTCCGCGAGAGCCTCGACATCCCGGTCTTCCACGACGACCAGCACGGCACCGCCATCGTCGTGCTGGCGGCCCTCACCAACGCCCTGCGGGTGGTGCGCAAGTCGCTGGACTCGGTCCGGGTCGTCGTCTCCGGTGGCGGGGCGGCCGGTACCGCGATCGTGACGCTGCTGCTGGCCGCCGGGGTCACCGACGTCGTCGTCGTCGACCGTGCAGGCGCCCTCAGCGCGGACGACGACACCCTGGAGGGCGCCCACCGCGAGCTCGCCGCGGTCACCAACCCGCGGCGGGCCCGTGGCGACCTGCACAGCGTGCTCGTCGGGGCCGACGTCTTCATCGGGGTCAGCGCGCCGCGCATCCTGGACCCGGAGTGGATCCAGGAGATGGCCGACGACGCGGTCGTCTTCGCGCTGGCCAACCCCGACCCCGAAGTCGACCCCGCCGCCGCGGACAAGTACGCCGCGGTGGTGGCCAGTGGCCGGTCGGACTACCCGAACCAGATCAACAACGTGCTCGCCTTCCCGGGCGTCTTCCGCGGGTTGCTGGACGCGCGCGCCTCGGAGGTGACCATCGAGATGCTGCTCCGAGCGGCCGACGCCATCGCGCACGTCGTGCACGACGACGAGCTCAACCCGTCCTTCATCATCCCGTCGGTCTTCCACCCCGACGTGCCGAAGGCCGTGGCAGCGGCGATCCGGGGAGCCTGACCCGAGGTCCTGGCCCGCGCCCCCGCCTGCTCAGCGGATGACGGTCCCGCGCACCTCGCCGGGGTCGCGCATCTCCACGAAGCGCTTGAACGCACGGTCACGGGCCCGGGCCGTCGGGGCCTCGACCGTCACGAAGAACGGGTGCTCGCGGTACATCGAGGTCAGCACCCAGTCACCCGAGGGCGTCGGCTCGGGCAGCCGCCACACGTAGCGGTTGACCGAGCCGTCCGGCGCCTTCGCCTCGGCGCGCGCCCCGTCGGCGTACGTCTTCTCGAAGTAGGACCGGCCGCCCTCGACCTCGCCCACGGCGCCGTACCGGATCGTCACCGGCTTCCGCCCGATCGACTCCTCGCACTCGACCTTCGCCGGCCCGGTCCGGTCGGGGTGCGGGTCCTCGCACTCGGCGGTGTCGAGCGAGGGGAAGACCCACGCCAGGCCCTCCTCGCTGCGCGGGCGCGAGCAGTTCTCGAGGGAGTCGGTGCGCAGGCCGTCCCAGCACTCGACGGTGGCCCCGGCATCGGCCGGGTCGGGCTCGGACAGGAGCATGCGGGCACCGGTGGCGCCGCTGAGGGCGACCGCGACCAGGAGCGGTACGACGATGTACGGCGTGCGCGCCACGCGGCCTCCCTCGGGTCGGTCCCCACGAGGACAGTCCCCGGCGCGCTGGAGGGCTAAACGTTTGCGCTGCCGCAGGTCATCCGGTGGCGTGCAGGGCGGCGCCCACGACGCCGGCCTTGTTGCGCAGGGCGGCCGGCACCACCTCGACGTCCACGTCCAGCAGCGGGAGGAACTCGTCGGCGCGCTTGCTGACGCCGCCGCCCACGACGATGAGGTCGGGCGAGAAGAGCCGCTCCAGGTGGCGGTAGAACGCCGTCAGCCGGCCGGCCCACTCCTCCATCGACAGGTCCTCGCGCTCGCGGGCGCTGTTGGCGGCGCGCTGCTCCGCGACGTGCCCGTCGAGCTCGAGGTGGCCCAGCTCGCTGTTGGGCACGAGCACCCCGTCGTGGACGAGTGCGGAGCCGATGCCGGTGCCCAGGGTGGTCAGCACGACCAGCCCGGAGCGGCCGCGCGCCGCGCCGTACCGGACCTCGGCGAGCCCGGCGGCGTCGGCGTCGTTGACCACGTGCACCTCGCGGCCGGTCGCCTCGGTGAAGAGCGCGTCGGCGTCGGTGCCGATCCAGGACGGGTCGATGTTGGCGGCCGAGTGGACGACGCCGTGGCGCACGATGCCCGGGACGGTCACGCCGACCGGCCCGTCGCAGTCGGGGAACCTCGCCAGCAGGTCGACGAAGACCTCCGCGACCGCCGCCGGCGTGGCCGGTCGGGGCGTCGGGATGCGCTCCCGCTCGCGGGCGAAGTCGCCGCTGTCGAGATCCACCGGCGCGCCCTTGATGCCGGTGCCGCCGAAGTCGATGCCGAAGGGGGTCGCTGCCATGCCCCCATCTCAGCACGGCTCCGGCGACGCACCGATGAGTCGGGCGACCGGCGCCGGTCGGTGGAGTCGAAATCGGTTGACGCCGCCCCGTCACCGGCCCGAAGACTGTTCGCCGTCCCACCGTGACCGAGGAGCGCCCATGATCCGTGCACGAGGACTCGTGCAGACCTTCCACACCGGCCGAGGGAAGGAGAAGAAGCCCGTCCACGCCGTGGCCGGTGTCGACCTGGACGTCGCCGAGGGCGAGGTCGTCGGGTTCCTCGGCCCGAACGGCGCCGGCAAGACCACGACGCTGCGGATGCTCACCACGCTGCTCAAGCCGACGGCCGGCACGGCGACGGTGGCCGGCTACGACGTCGCCACCGAACCGGTGCAGGTGCGCCGCAGCATCGGCTACTGCTCCCAGGTCGGGTCCACCTTCTCCGGCGCCTACGCCGGGGACGAGGTGGTCGACCACGGCATGCTCTACGGGATGTCGCGGGCCGAGGCCGTGGCGAAGGGCCAGGAGCTGTTCGAGCGGTTGCAGCTCGACGGCCTGTGGCGCCGGATGCCGAAGAACATGTCCGGCGGCCAGAAGCGGCGTCTCGACATCGTCATGGGGCTCATCCACTCCCCGTCGCTCGTCTTCCTCGACGAGCCGACGACCGGGTTGGACCCGCAGGCGCGGGCCAACCTGTGGGAGCACATCGCCGACCTGCGCACCGCGCAGGGCGCCACGGTCTTCCTCACCACCCACTACCTCGACGAGGCCGACGCCCTCGCGGACCGGATCGTCATCATCGACAAGGGGCGGATCGTCGCGAGCGACACCAGCGACAACCTCAAGGCCCAGGTCGCCGGCGACCTGGTGGACCTGGAGGTGAGCGCCGAGGCCGAGGTGGCCGTCGCCCGCGACAAGCTCGCCTCCATCGCTCCCGACGTCGTGGTCGAGGGGCGCCACGTCCGCGGCCGGGTCGCACGCGCCGGCCGCGCCGTGCCGGGCCTGCTCCGCGACCTCGGGGCCGCCGGGGTCACCCTCGACTCCATCGAGGTCGCCCGGCCCACGCTCGACGACGTCTTCCTCACCCTCACCGGCCGGTCGCTGCGCGACGCGGAGGCCGCGGCCGAGGCGGACGGCGACGAGCCGGACGGCGACCCGGCAGGCGGCGACCCCGAGACCCCCGTCGTCGCCCAGCCCGCACCCACCACGCCCGCCGCCTCGGGCCCGACCACGGGAGCGGCCTGATGAGCACCTTCCTGCGCGAGACCTCGATCGTCTTCCGGCGCCAGCTGCGGATGAACCTGCGCAACCCGGCCTGGGTGATCATCGGAATGCTCCAGCCGGTGCTCTACCTGCTCCTCTTCGGGCCGCTGCTCGAGCCGGTCATCGGGCAGCTGGGCGTCAACCAGTACACGTGGTTCGTCCCGGGCATGCTCGTGCAGCTGGGCATCTTCGGGGCCTTCTTCGCGGGGTTCAGCCTGATCGGGGAGTGGCGCGAGGGCGTCATCGAGGCCGAGCGGGTCACCCCGGCGAGCCGCTCGGCGCTGCTCATGGGCCGGCTCGGGAGGGACCTGCTGCAGCTGCTGGTGCAGGCGCTGATCCTGGTCGCCCTCGGCCTGGCGATGGGGATGGAGTGGAACCCCGGCGGGATCCTGCTCGGCATCGTGCTGACGATCCTGCTCGGCGGGGCGTGCGCGGCCGGCTCGAACGCCTTCGCCCTCACCGTGAAGAGCGAGGACGTGATGGCACCGGTCATCAACCTGGTGATGATGCCGGTGCTGCTGCTCTCCGGGATCCTGCTGCCGATGAGCTTCGGCGCCGCCTGGCTCGACACGCTCGCCGACTTCATGCCGATCCGCCACGTCGTCGACGCGGTGCGAGGGGCGTTCTTCGGGGAGTTCGACGCCTCGGTCATGGGGTGGGGCGTGGGCTGGACCGTGCTCCTCTTCGCTCTCGCCGTCTGGTGGGGCACGGCGGTCTTCCGCCGCGAGAACGCCTGACTTTACATCGGCGGGCCTCTTGTCAATCGAGGTTTACAGACCCTATGGTCGTGTAAACCCACATCGGCAGGAGGTACGACGATGAGCGCCGCCCCACCGCACAGCACCGTCCCCGAGGGCTCCACCGAGCAGTGGACCGACAAGAAGCGCTACCTGTGGCTGATCGGCCTCGTGGTCCCGTCGCTGGCCTTCCTGGCGTACGCCGGCTGGAAGCTCACCGGCTTCGGCGGCTGGTTCTGGATCGGCCCGGTGGTGATCCTCGTGGTCGTGCCGGCGATCGACCTCGTCGCCGGGCTGGACCGCTCGAACCCGCCCGACGACGTCATCGAGGCGCTCGAGGAGGACCGCTACTACCGGTGGATCACCTACCTCTTCCTCCCGGTGCAGTACGCCGGGTTCCTCGGCGCGATGTACCTCATCGCGGCGGGCGACCCGCTGGCCGGGTTCCTCGGCGGCGGCGGCGAGCTGGCCCTGTGGGAGAAGGTCGGCCTGGCCATCTCGATCGGCTGCATCGGCGGCATCGGGATCAACACCGCCCACGAGCTCGGGCACAAGAAGGAGAGCCACGAGCGCTGGCTGTCGAAGATCGCCCTCGCCCAGAGCTTCTACGGCCACTTCTACATCGAGCACAACCGCGGCCACCACGTCCGCGTCGCGACCCCCGAGGACCCCGCGTCGTCCCGCGTCGGCGAGAGCTTCTACCGGTTCTGGCCGCGCACGGTGCTCGGCTCGCTGAAGAGCTCCTGGCGGCTGGAGAAGCGCCGCTACGCCCGCAAGGGCCGGCACCCGTTCCGGCTGGGCAACGACGTGCTCAACGCCTGGCTGATGTCGGCGGTGCTCTGGGGCGCGGTGGTCGCCTGGCTGGGCGTCGAGGTGCTGCCGTTCCTGGTGATCCAAGCCGTCGTCGGGTTCTCCCTGCTCGAGGTCGTCAACTACATGGAGCACTACGGGATGCTGCGGCAGAAGGTCGGCGTCGGTGAGCGGCAGCGCTACGAGCGGGTCGACCCCTCGCACTCGTGGAACTCCAACAACATCGCCACCAACGTGCTCCTCTACCACCTGCAGCGCCACAGCGACCACCACGCCAACCCGACCCGTCGCTACCAGACGCTGCGCGACTTCGAGGAGTCCCCGGTGCTCCCCACCGGGTACGCCGGGATGATCGTGCTCGCGCTCGTCCCGCCGGCCTGGCGCCGGGTGATGGACGCCCGAGTGCTGGCCCACTTCGACGGCGACATCTCCCGGGCTAACATCGAGCCGTCGAAGCGGGCGAAGGTGCTCGCGGCGTACCCGCCGCCGGCGGCCGCCCCGACGACCGCCGACCAGGCCGACGCCACGCCCGGCGCGGTCGAGGAGGTACTCGCGGCGCGCTGCCCGAGCTGCGCCTACGTCTACGACGTGGCGGCCGGCGACGAGCACGAGGGCTTCCCGGCCGGCACCGCCTGGGCCGACATCCCCGACGACTGGTGCTGCCCGGACTGCGGCGTGCGGGAGAAGGTCGACTTCGTGCCGCTCGAGAAGGCGGACGCCTGAGGCGCGCGGTCGACGCCTGCCCGGTGCTCGCGCTCTCGCTCGAGCCGCTCGACTGAGCGCGGGCGGGGGAGGGCTTCCTAGACTGGCGCCATGAACCCCGGCCCGCCCTCGGCGACCACCCGCGACCGGCTGGTCGACGCGGCGGTGCGGATGACCATCGACCTCGGCTGGTCGAAGGTGACGATGGTCCGGCTGGCCGACGAGGTCGGGGTCAGCCGGCAGACCGTCTACAACGAGATGGGCACCAAGGTCGGGCTCGCCGAGGCGATGATCCTGCGCGAGCTCGACCGGTTCCTCGGCGTGGTCCGCCTGGCCTTCGACGACCACCCCGAGGACCTCGTCGAGGCGATCCGGGCCGCCACGCGGACCGTGCTCGAGCACGCCCAGGACAACCCGCTGCTGCACGCGGTGGTCAGCGCGACGCACGGTGCGGACACCGAGCTGCTGCCGCTGCTCACCACCCACGCCGGGTCGCTGCTCGAGGTGGCCCGCTCGGTGCTCCTCGAGCGGATCGCGCCGTACGACGTCGACCTCACGCCCGCGGAGCTCGCGACCGCCATCGACATCGTCGTCCGGGTGGTGCTCAGCCACGTCATGCAGCCGTCGGGGACACCGGCGGAGACCGCGGACCGGCTGGCGTGGCTGGCCGGACGGGTGCTGCGCGTCCGGGTCGCGGACTGAGCAGCGGGCCCCGGTGACCTCGACCCCCGCGGGCGCTGCCGACCAGGTCCGCATGGGCACCGCGGGCGGCCGTGCGGTCGTGCTCGCGGCGACCCTCGGCTCGGGGATGACGCTGCTCGACGGCACGGTCGTCACCGTGGCGCTGGTGCGGATCGGCGCCGACCTCGACGCCAGCCTCGCGCAGCTGCAGTGGGTCACCAACGGCTACCTGCTCTCGCTGGCGAGCCTGATCCTGCTCGGCGGGTCGCTCGGCGACCGGTTCGGCCGGCGCCGGGTCTTCGTCATCGGCACCGTGTGGTTCGCGGTCGCCAGCCTCGCCTGCGGGCTGGCACCGAACGTCGAGACCCTCATCGTCGCGCGGGTGCTCCAGGGCGTCGGCGGCGCCCTGCTGACGCCGGGGAGCCTGGCGATGATCCAGGGCGCCTTCGTCGCCGAGGACCGGCCCCGGGCCATCGGCGCCTGGTCCGGCCTGGCGGCGATCGCCACCGCGGTCGGGCCCTTCGTGGGCGGCGCCCTGGTCGACCACGCCAGCTGGCGCTGGATCTTCCTCATCAACCTGCCGCTGGCAGCGGTGACCGTGGCCGTCGCGGTGCGCTCGGTCCCCGAGACCCGCGACCAAGGGGCCGCCGACCGGATCGACGTCGCCGGCGCCGTCCTGGCCACCGTCGCCCTCGCCGCCGTGACCTACGCGCTCATCCAGGCCGGCGACGTCTGGGCCGTGCCGGCGGGCGTGGTAGCCGCGCTCGCCCTGGCGGCCTTCGTGGCCGTGGAGCGGCGGGTCCGGGCGCCGATGCTGGAGCCGGGGATCTTCCGCGACGTGACCTTCAGCGCCGCGAACGTGATGACGCTCCTCGTCTACGCCGCCCTCGGCGCGGTGATGTTCTTCCTCGTCATCGAGCTGCAGACCGTCGGGGGGTACAGCGCGCTGGCGGCCGGCACGGCCACCCTGCCGGTGACCGCTTGCATGCTGTTCCTGGCCGCACGCGGCGGCGACCTCGGTGCCCGGATCGGCCCCCGGGTCCCCATGACCGTCGGGCCGCTGGTGATGGCGCTCGGTGTGGTGCTGCTGCTGGCCGTCGGCGAGGACGTCGACTACGTCGTCGACGTGCTCCCCGGCGTCACGGTCTTCGGGCTCGGCCTGGCGCTCATGGTCGCCCCGCTGACCGCCACGGTGCTCGCCGCCGCGCCCGACGAGCACGCCGGGCTGGCCAGCGGCGTCAACAACGCGGTGGCGCGGGCCGGCTCCCTGCTGGCGGTGGCCGCGCTGCCGGTGGCGGTCGGCCTCGGCGGCGAGCAGTACGCCGACCCGCGCGCGCTGGACGCGGCGTACGGCTCGGCGATGCTGGCCTGCGCCGGCCTCCTCGTCCTCGGGGGCGTGGTCTCGTGGTTCACCATCCCGGCCCGGGCGCTCGACGGGGCGGAGTGACCGGCGGCCCGGGAGTTCGGCCGCGGTCGTTGCGGCCGGCGCCTACCCTGGAGGGTCGACGGGGCTGCTCGGGGAGGGGAGGACCCATGAGGCACGCGCGTGCACTCGCGCCGGTGGCGGCCATCGCGCTGCTCACGCTGTCGGCCTGCGCCGGCGGCTCCGAGGCGCCGCAGACGTCGTCCCCGAGCCCCACCACCCCCGAGGCGTCCACGTCGGCGAGGACCGATCCGCAGCCGGGGTCGACCGCCGTGCCGGCCAGCAGCAAGGCGGTCGAGCCGCCCGGGCCGCTCAAGGAGAAGCTCGAAGGTCCCGACATGCTCGTCTACAGCCCCGAGTCGCTGAGCGACGAGATGGTCGAGCAGATCGCCGGGATGCGCGGCGTGGACGCCGTCGAGCCGATCGCGATGGCACAGGTGCCGGTCGAGGAGAAGGTCATCAACCTGGCCGCGGTCGACCCCGCGTCGTACCGCCGCTTCGTCCGCGACCGCGCCAGCGCCCGTCTCCTCAAGGCATGGAAGCGGGTCGCCGGCGGCGAGATCGCCGTCCTGCCCTCGATGAAGGACAAGGTCCCGATGGACGACCAGGGCTTCCTCAGCCTGGGCAACGGCGAGCAGGCCCCGCAGGTCCACGTCGGCGCCTACGTCGACCAGGTCCCCCAGCTCGACGCCGTCGTCAACGAGAAGTGGGGCGAGGAGCTGGGGATGAGGCCCGGCAACGCGCTGATCGTCTCCACCGACATCACCTCGCCCCAGGCGCTTCGCAAGCCGATCCAGGAGATCGCCGGCGCCGACGCCTCGGTGCAGATCCTCGGCCCCGACCTCGACACCACGGTGCAGCAGACGGCGTTCCTGGTCGGCAGCGTCTCCGAGGCCGTGGGCGCGTTCAGCTACCGCGTGCTCGAGGGCGGCCGGGTCGTGCCGGAGGCCTCGTGGGTGCGTGAGCACATCCGCACCGAGCCGGTGCCGATCCTCGGGTCGGTCACCTGCAACAAGGCGATGATCCCGCAGCTGCGCGCGGCGCTGCAGGAGGTGGTCGACCGGGGGCTCGCGGACAAGATCAACCCCGATGAGTACGCCGGGTGCTACTACCCGCGGTTCATCGCCGGGAGCACCAAGCTCTCCAACCACTCCTTCGGGCTCGCCGTGGACCTCAACGTCCCGGGCAACCTCCGCGGCACCGTCGGCGAGATGGACCGGACGGTGGTGTCGATCTTCAAGAAGTGGGGCTTCGGCTGGGGCGGCGACTGGAGCTTCACCGACCCGATGCACTTCGAGATGGTCGCCATCGTCGAGCCCCGCTCCTGAGCGGGCGGTCCCGGTCGTGCGCGTCGTCTCCCTGCACCGCTACCCGGTCAAGTCGATGGCCGGGGAGACCGTCGACCGGGTATTGGTCGACCGGCGGGGGATCGTGGGCGACCGCGCCTGGGCGGTCGTGGACCCCGACGGGAAGCTGGGCAGCGGCAAGTCGACCCGGCGGTTCCGGCGGATGGAGGGCCTCGAGCGGCTGGCGGCCCGGTACGACGGTGATCCGGCCCCGGACACCGGGCCGGTCGCCGGCCCGATCGTGACGCTGCCCGACGGGCGGTCGTGGCCCGCGGGGGACCCCGCGCTCGACGCGGCGGTGACCGCGCACGTCGGCCGCCCGGTGCGGGTGGCTGCCGAGTCCGCCGTACCGCACCACGACGAGGGGCCGCTCCACCTGGTCACCACGGCGACCCTGGCCCGGCTCGGCGCGGAGGCCGCGCTGCTGCGTGCGAACGTGGTGCTGGACGCCCCGGGGCTTGCGGCGTTCGCCGAGGACGGGTGGACGGGGCGCGAGCTGCTCCTCGGCGGCGTCCTGGTGCGGGTCCGGGAGCCGATGGCGCGCTGCGTGATGGTCGGTCGCCGGGTGCTGCACGAGGTCGCGGAGGTCAACGACGGGTGCGCGGGCCTGGTCCTCGACGTCGTCGATGGCGGGACGGTATGGCTCGGCGACGAGGTCCGGCCGATGAGCGTGGGAGCCACTGGGTAGCGTGCGCCCATGCGCGCCGTACAGGTCCTCGACACCACCGGTCCCGCCGACGTCCAGCTCCGCGAGGTGCCGGAGCCGACGCCCGGCCCCCACGACGTCCTGGTGGAGGTGCACCGCGTGGGTGTCTCCTTCCCGGACCTGCTGCTGTCCCGCGGCGAGTACCAGATGAAGCCCGAGCCGCCCTTCACGCTCGGCGTCGACTTCGCAGGCACGGTGGTCTCGGGTCCCGGGTTCGAGGCGGGGCAGCGGGTGGCCGGCGTCGGCGGCTGGGGCGGTGCCTCGGAGCTGGTCGCCAACCCTGCGGGGTTCGTCTTCCCGCTGCCCGACGCCATGTCGTTCGACCACGGCGCCGCCCTGCCGATGAACTACCTGACCGCCGACTTCACCCTCCACGAGCGGGCCGGCCTCCGCGAGGGCGAGACGGTCCTCGTCCACGGCGCCGCCGGCGGCGTCGGCACCGCGACCATCCAGGTCGCCAAGGGGATGGGTGCCCGGACCATCGCGGTGGTCTCCACCGAGGAGAAGGCCCGGGTCGCCCGGGACGCCGGCGCCGACGAGGCCGTCCTGGTCGAGGGCTTCAGGGACGCAGTCAAGGAGCTGACCGACGGCCGCGGCGTGGACGTCGTCGTCGACGTCGTCGGCGGTGACCTCTTCACCGACTCGCTGCGGTCGCTGGCCACCCAGGGCCGGCTGATGGTCGTCGGGTTCGCCGCTGGCCAGGGCATCCCGCAGGTCAAGGTCAACCGGCTGCTGCTCAACAACATCGACGTGCGCGGCGTCGGCTGGGGCGCCTTCGCGATGGTCCGCGACGGCTACATGCACGAGCAGTGGGAGCGGCTGGTGCCGATGATGGAGGCCGGCGTCGTCGAGCCGCCCATCGGCTCGTCGTACGCGCTCGAGGACTTCGGCCAGGCCCTGCTCGACATGGACGCACGCCGCACGCTCGGGAAGTCGGTCGTGCGGGTGCGCGACTGACCCGACCGCGCCGCTCCGGCGCACCGGCACGGCCCCGATGTAACGCGACGTCCGCCACTGTTTCTGCACGCTGCAACGTGCAGCAAGAGCAGCGAACGTCGCGTTACATCCCGGGGCGCCCCGGATCAGACCGGCTTCAGCGGGTGCAGCCCCACCTCGCCGGCGAGGATCGGGCCGAGCACGCCGAACGCCTCGGCGACGTGCGGGGCGGCCATGTGGGCATCGATCGCCTGCTGCGACTCCCACGCCTCGATGGTGAGGAAGGTGCCCGGCGCCGTGGCCGACTCGAAGGCGTCGTACTGCAGGCAGCCCTCGTCGTTCGCGAGCGACGCCGCGGCGAGGGCCGCCAGGGCCGCGCGGGCGGCCTCGGCCTGGTCGGGCTGGACGGGGAGGGTGGCGATGACGCGGATCGGGGAGCTCATGGCCGGAACGTAGCCGCGACCGACCTCGACGGGCCGTCCCCGCTCCCGGTTAAGGTCGACGGCGTGACGATCCTCGACGACGCCCGCCCGGGCATGAACCTCGACATCCGGCCGCAGGACGACCTCTTCGGCCACGTCAACGGCCGCTGGCTCGACGAGACGGAGATCCCGAGCGACCGGTCGAGCTGGGGTCCCTTCGTCCAGCTCGCCGACGCCGCCGAGGAGCACGTCCGCGAGATCATCGAGACCCTCGCCGCGCGGGCGGCCGAGGGCGAGGCCGGCGACGAGGACGCCCGCAAGATCGGCGACCTCTACGCCTCCTTCATGGACACCGACGCGATCGACCGGCGGGGGTTGCGGCCGATCAAGGCGCTGCTCGACGCGGTCGAGGGCCTGCGCGACGTCCGCGACCTCGCGGCCTTCTTGGGCGAGTTCGAGCGGGTCGGCGGCCACGGCCTCTTCGGCTCCTACGTCGACACCGACGACCGCCGCTCGGACCGCTACCTCTTCCACCTCGTCCAGGGCGGGCTCGGGCTGCCCGACGAGTCCTACTACCGCGACGAGAAGTTCGCCGACATCCGCGACGCCTACGTCGGCTACCTGGAGCGGATGTTCGGCCTAGGCGAGCACCCGGACCCCGGCGCCGCGGCCCGCACCGTCCTCGAGATCGACACCCGCCTGGCCAAGGGCCACTGGGAGCGCGCCGAGACGCGCGACGTCCAGCGCACCTACAACCTCCGGACCCTCGCCGAGCTGAAGCAGCTGTGCCCGTCGTTCGACTGGGACGCCTACGTCACCAACCTCGGCGGCGACGAGCAGACCCTCGCCGAGGTGTGCGTGCGGCAGCCGTCGTTCTTCGAGCACCTCTCGACCGTGCTCGACGAGGTGCCGCTCGAGGACTGGCGCGCGTGGCTGCTCAGCCACGTCCTGCGCTCGTCCGCGCCGTACCTGCCCGAGGCGTTCGTCGAGACCAACTTCGACTTCTACGGCCGCACCCTCAACGGCACGCCCGAGCTGCGGGCGCGGTGGAAGCGCGGCGTCGCCTTCGTCGAGGGCGCCATCGGGGAGGCGGTGGGCAAGGAGTACGTCGCCCGCCACTTCCCGCCGACCTCCAAGGCCCTCATGGACGACCTGGTCGCCAACCTGCTGGCGGCCTACCGCGAGTCGATCTCCCGGCTGGACTGGATGACCGAGGAGACCAAGGAGCGCGCCTACGAGAAGCTCGCGACCTTCCGGCCCAAGATCGGCTACCCCGAGGAGTTCCGGGACTACTCCGCGCTCCAGGTCACCTCCGACGACCTGCTCGGCAACGTGGCCGCGGCCGCCGCCTTCGAGACCGACCGGCAGCTCGCGAAGATCGGCAGCCCGGTCGACCGCGACGAGTGGTTCATGCTGCCGCAGACGGTCAACGCCTACTACAACCCCGGCACCAACGAGATCTGCTTCCCGGCCGGCATCCTGCAGAAGCCCTTCTTCAGCCCCGACGCCCACCCGGCGGAGAACTACGGCGGCATCGGCGCCGTGATCGGCCACGAGATCGGCCACGGCTTCGACGACCAGGGCGCCCAGTACGACGGCGAGGGCAACCTCAACGACTGGTGGACCGCCGACGACAAGGCCGCCTTCGAGGTCCGGTCGAAGACCCTGATCGAGCAGTACGACGCCTTCGAGCCGCGCAACCTGCCCGGGGAGCGGGTCAACGGGTCGCTGACCGTCGGCGAGAACATCGGCGACCTCGGCGGCCTCACCATCGCCCACCGCGCCTTCCTCATCTCCCAGGGCGGCGACGCCTCGGTGGAGGACCGGCGCCGGCTCTTCCTGAACTGGGCCTACGTGTGGCGGACCAAGCGACGCACGCAGCAGGAGCAGCAGTACCTCACCATCGACCCGCACAGCCCGCCGGAGTTCCGCGCCAACATCGTGCGCAACCTCGACGAGTTCCACGAGGTCTTCGAGACCCGCGAGGGCGACGGGCTGTGGCTCGACCCCGACCGGCGGGTGCGCATCTGGTGACCGTGTCGAGTCGGGACCTGTGACCGTTCAATCAGGGTCTGTGCCGGTCGAATCGGGGGTTGTGACCGTTCAATCGGCCGCCTCGACGGTCACAGGTCACGACTCGACGGTCGCAAGTCCCGATTCGACCTGCTTCGCCTGTGGATGGCGGCGGGACTCGTCGGCGTCCGCTGGTAGACAGGCGGCATGACCCCTCCTCCCGCTGCGAGCACCCCGGCGACCGCGACCGACGTACGCGAGCAGGCCGAGGCGCACCTGCGCGCCCTCGTCGGGACCAGGGAGGGGCAGCCCGACCCGGTCCTGCGCGAGGACCAGTGGGCGGCCATCGAGGCGCTCGCGGTCGACCGTCGCCGGGCGCTGGTCGTCCAGCGCACCGGCTGGGGCAAGTCGGCGGTCTACTTCGTCGCCACGCTGCTCCTGCGCGGGCAGGGCGCGGGACCCACGGTGATCGTCTCCCCGCTGCTGGCGCTGATGCGCAACCAGATCGCGGCCGCCGAGCGGGCCGGCATCCGCGCCGTGACCATCAACTCGACCAACATCGAGGACTGGGAGCCAGTCCACGAGGCGATCCGCGCCGGTGAGGTCGACGTGCTCCTGGTCAGCCCCGAGCGGCTGAACAACCCCGGCTTCCGGGACGAGGTGCTGCCCCGGCTCGCGGCCACCTGCGGCCTCCTCGTCGTCGACGAGGCCCACTGCATCTCCGACTGGGGTCACGACTTCCGGCCCGACTACCGCCGCATCCGCACGCTCCTGGCCGAGCTGCCCGACGGGATCCCCGTGCTCGCCACCACCGCGACCGCCAACGAGCGGGTCACCGCCGACGTCGCCGAGCAGCTCGGTCCCCTCGGCCAGCAGGTGCTCGTGCTCCGCGGCTCGCTGGACCGGGAGTCGCTGCGACTGGGTGTGGTGCGCCTCCGGACGGCCGAGCAGCGGCTGGCCTGGCTGGCCGACCACCTCGCCGAGCAGCCCGGGTCCGGCATCGTCTACTGCCTGACCGTCGCGGCCACCCAGGAGATCGCCGACTACCTCCGCTCCCGCGGCCACGACGTCGCGGCGTACTCCGGCCAGACCGACGCCACCGAGCGGCAGGCGCTGGAGCAGGACCTCGCCGCGGGGCGGGTGAAGGCGCTGGTGGCGACCAGCGCCCTCGGCATGGGCTTCGACGCGACGCTCGGCTTCGTCGTGAACATGGGCGCACCGTCCTCGCCGGTGGCCTACTACCAGCAGGTCGGCCGGGCCGGCCGCGGCACCGACGAGGCGGTCGTCGTGCTGCTGCCCGCGGTCGAGGACCGCGACATCTGGGCCTACTTCGCCTCGCTGGCCTTCCCGCGCGAGGAGGTCGTCCGGCAGACCCTCGCGGTCCTCGCCGAGGAGGGCCGCCCGATGAGCACCGCGGCGCTCGAGACCCGTGTCGAGCTCAACCGAACCCGGCTGGAGACGATGCTCAAGGTGCTCGACGTCGACGGCGCCGTACGCCGGGTGCGCGGCGGCTGGGAGTCCACCGGGCGCGAGTGGGCCTACGACGAGGACCGGTACCGGCGGGTGACCGAGGCGCGCGAGCGCGAGCAGCAGGCGATGCTCG
The DNA here is from genome assembly GCF_051280745.1 of Nocardioides ureilyticus. Lineage (NCBI taxonomy): Bacteria > Bacillati > Actinomycetota > Actinomycetes > Propionibacteriales > Nocardioidaceae > Nocardioides > Nocardioides ureilyticus. The sequence goes on from NZ_JBNCOG010000003.1 coordinate 82,486, forward strand.
ACTACATCGCCACCGACCGGTGCCGGATGCGGTTCCTGCGTGACCAGCTCGACGACCCCGAGTCGACCGACTGCGGCAGGTGCGACAACTGCGGCGGCCTGCAGCTCTCCGCCGACGTCTCCGCCGCGGCCCTCGAGGAGGCCGAGAGCCGGCTGGCGCGGCCCGGTGTCGTCGTGGAGCCGCGCAAGATGTGGCCGACCGCGCTGGCCAACCTCGGCGTCGACCTCAAGGGCAAGATCCGCGAGGGCGCCGCCGAGGGCCGCGCCGTGGCCCGGCTGACCGACCTCGGGCACGGCCAGGCGCTGCGCGAGCTGTTCCGCGCCGACACCCCGGACGGCCCGGTCCCGGTGCCGCTGGTGCGGGCGGTCGTCGACGTGCTGGGCGACTGGCGGCCCGCCGTCGACGCGGTCGTGCACGTCGAGTCCGCCACCCGCCCGACCCTCGTGGCCGACCTCGCCTCCGGGCTCTCGCGCTACCTCAAGATCCCCGTCGTGGGGACCTGGGCGATCGTGGACCCCGACGTGGCCCCCGGGCAGGGAGCGGCGAACTCCGCCCAGCGCGTGGCGGCCGTGGGTCGCCGCTTCGACCTGCGGGCCGACGTGCCCGCGGGAGCCCGGGTGCTGCTGGTCGACGACCGGACCGACACCGGCTGGACGCTCACCCTGGCCGCGCAGGCGCTGCGGCGTGCCGGTGCCGCGGAGGTTCACCCCCTGGTGCTCGCGCTCGCCGGCTGACCCCCGAGACGCCGCGTGCTGCCCACCGTGCGCCAGAGCGCACGCTGGGCAGCACGAGGCGGCAGATGAGAGGGGTCAGTGACCGATCATGGCGGTCGGGTCGACCGGCTCCTCCGGAGGCTTGCGGGGCAGGAAGAACGCCGGGACCAGCACGCAGCCGACCAGGACCGTGCCCACGATGAAGACGGTCGCGAAGGCGTCCGCCAGCTCGGGCAGGGCCACCGGTGCGATCGCCTCCAGCTGGGCCCTGAGCTCGGCTGCCTGCTCGCCTCCGGCCTGGCTGAGCTGGCTGTTGAGACCGAGGAACGCGGCCGCGGTCTCGCTCGCCTTGATCTGGTTGGTCAGCACCACGGAGAACAACGCCGTGCCGATGGAGGCGGCGACCTGCTGGGTGATGTTCATCAGCGTCGATCCGCGCGCGATGTTGTGGTCGCTCAGGGTCTGGAGCGCGGAGCTCATGATCGGCATCATCGTGCCGCCCATGCCCAGCCCCATGACGAAGAGCGAGCCGAGCAGGTAGGCGTAGGAGGTGTCCGCCCCGACCTGGGTGAACATCGCCATGCCGATGGTGACCAGCGTGATGCCCACCATGACGACCTTGCCCGGACCCCGCTTGTCGGCGAGGAGGCCGGCGACGGGCATGGTGACCATCGCGCCGATGCCCTGCGGAGCCAGCAGGAGGCCGGCGCCGAGGGCGTCCTCGCCGCGGACCTGCTGGAAGTAGAGCGGGAAGAGCAGGCTGGCGCCGAAGAAGGCGATGGCGAAGAGCGCCATCGCGATGACGGCCACGGTCATCCTGGCGTTCTGGAACAGCCGCAGCTCGACGAGCGGGTGGCGGTTGTTGCGGTGGAGCGCCCACGGCACGAAGGCGGCCACCAGCAGCAGGCCGAGCGTCGAGGTCACCGCCACCTCGGCGGCGAGGAACGTGCCGTGCTCGGGGAGCGAGGAGACGCCGTACAGGAAGAGCGCGAGGCCGGGCGAGAGCAGCAGCATGCCGACCCAGTCGAAGGTCTCCGACGGCTCCACGCGGTCCTGGGGCAGGACGACCATCGCGTAGACCAGGGCGAGGACGCCGATGGGGAGGTTGATGAGGAAGATCCAGTGCCACGAGGCGGTCTCGATCAGCCAACCGCCCATGATCGGGCCGAAGATGGGGCCGAGGAGCATCGGGATGCCCAGCACGGCCATCACCCGGCCGATGCGGTGCGGGCCGGCGGCCCGGGTCAGGATGGTCATGCCGAGCGGCATCAGCATGCCCCCGCCGAGGCCCTGGAGGACGCGGAAGGCCACCAGCGTGGAGAGCGAGTCCGCCACCGCGCAGAGCACGGAGCCGGCGGTGAAGAGACCGACAGCCATCAGGTAGAGCCGCTTGGTCCCGAACCGGTCCGCCGCCCAGCCGGTCAGCGGGATGACCGAGGCCAGCGCGAGGGTGTAGCCGGTCATCGTCCACGCGACGTCGGCGGCGGTGGCGTCGAACTCCTGCTGGAAGGTCTGCAGCGCGACGGAGACGACGGTGATGTCGAGGATCGACATGATCGCGCCGAGGACGACGACGCCGGCGATCATCAGGACGCCCCGGTCGAGCCTGTCGGAGTCCCCGGGAGTGTCGCCAGAAGTGTCGCCGGGAGGGAGGTCGGTGGGGTCGCCCGGAGGCGCGCTGGAGGTCAGGTCGGTGCTCACCGCCGGAGCCTAATCTCGCCTCCTACGTGGCGGCCAGCGGACGCCGCCGCAGCGCCGCGTGGGGTTGGTCACCCGGGACCGGTCGGGGGCGGCCCGCAGCCTCAGGACGCGCTGGAGACCAACGCGCGAACGGCGTCCTGCAGGCGCGGGTCGCCCGGCTCGACGCCGGGCCGGAAGCGGGCCACCACCGTGCCGGTCCCGTCGACGAGGAACTTCTCGAAGTTCCACTGCACGTCGCCCGCCTCGCCCTCCTCGTCGGGCACCTTGACGAGCTCGGCGTAGACCGGGTGGCGGTCCTCGCCGTTGACCTCGATCTTCTCGGTCATCGGGAAGGTGACGCCGTAGCTCGCCGAGCAGAACTCCTGGATCTCCTCCGAGGAGCCGGGTTCCTGCCCGAGGAACTGGTTGCACGGCAGCCCGACGACCGTGAACCCGGCGTCGGCCAGCTCCTCGTGGAGCGCCTCCAGGCCGGCGTACTGGGGGGTCAGTCCGCACTTGCTCGCCACGTTCACCAGCAGCGCCGGCCGGCCGCCGGTGATCTCGCCGAGCGTGGTGGGCGTGCCGTCGAGCCGGGCGATCGGCTGGTCGAGGATCGTCATGGCACGACCGTAGCGGCAGCCCCTCTGTCGGCGAGGGTGACTACGTTTGCTCCGGTGAGCTTCGTCCCCGTCACCGGCCCGGCTGCGTTCCGGCCAGGTGAGCCGCCGCGCGACGGGGTCGTCGACTTCAGCGACGAGCGGCGCAGCGTCAGCCTGCCCATGCGGGCCGCGCTGCCGGTGCTGACCAAGGCGCACGCGCGCGAGGACCTGCACCCGAGCGTCGGCCTGCTCTCCGGCGCCGCCCTGCTCGGGTTGCGCCTGGTCGCCGCGGGGCGGCTGGAGCCCGCCGACGCCGGGCCGCCGGGCTGGCGGATCGGCCCCCTCGACGGCTCCGACCGCGACCGGGTGGAGATGCTGGCCCGCGCCCGGGCGTACGACGGCGTCGACCCGGCCGCCGCCGAGGTGCTGGTGCGGCAGGTGCTCGACGCGGTCGCCGACGCCGTGCCCCGCAGTGCTCCGGGTCCCCGGGAGCCGCGCGCCGCCGGCGAGCAACGCCGCCCCCAGGCGCCCGCGCACCCGCGCCGGGACTTCGCCGCCCGCCTGCAGGCCCGGATCGACCGCCACCACGCGGCCGGCGCCCGGGTGGCGGAGCCGCCGCAGCTGGTGACGATCTCGCTCCGCGTCGAGGCGGACGAGGAGCAGCTGGTCGCCGGCGCCGTCCGGCTGGTGCTGCAGGTGCACGACGAGCGAGACCCGCTCCACCTGTGCGACGCCGCGCTGCTGTGGGCCGAGCCGGGGCCGGACGCCGGGCACGGCTTCGGCGAGCGGGCCCGCACCCACGCCACCATCGCGCTGCGCGCCGCCGCGGAGGCATGGCCAGTCCTCGACCGCCTGCTGGAGCTGCGCGTCCCTGATGAGATCACCCTCGACTCGGTCGAGCTGGTGAGCCTGCTCGAGCACGGCGTCGCGGCCCTGCGCGAGCGGGGTGTCGACGTGCTCTGGCCGCGCAGCCTCGGCCGCGACCTCACCGCCACCGCGGTCCTCGACGCCGCGCCGGCCGGCCAGGCCGCGGGTCGGGCCGGGGAGGTCAGGGAGGAGGCGCTCAACGACGGCCTGCTCGGGACCCAGGACCTCTTCGCGTTCCGCTGGCAGGTGGCCCTGCACGGCGAGCCGCTGACCGAGGAGGAGATGGACCAGCTCGCCGAGGCCGCCTCTCCGATCCTGCGGCTGCGCGGCAGCTGGACGGTGGTCGACCCGTCGGTCGCCCGGAAGGCCCGCAAGCGACTGCTGCGCAGCGCCACCCCCGCCCAGGCCGTCGCCGCCGCCCTCACCGGCACCGTCCAGGTCGGCGACCCTTCGACGGGCTCAGGAGGGACGTCCGAGGAGCAGGTGGTCGTCGGCGCCCGCCTGCTCGAGCTGCGCGAGCGGCTCCGGTCGGCGGCCACCCGGGAACCCGTCGCGTCGCCGGCGGCCCTCCGCGCGGAGCTGCGCGACTACCAGCGCCACGGCCTGACCTGGCTGGCCGAGCTGACCTCGCTGGGCCTGGGCGCCTGCCTGGCCGACGACATGGGGCTCGGCAAGACGGTCACGCTGATCGCCCTGCACCTGCACCGACGCGAGCAGGGCGCCCGCGGGCCGACGCTCGTGGTCTGCCCCACCAGCCTGCTCGGCAACTGGGAGCAGGAGGTCGCTCGGTTCGCCCCCGGCGTGCCGGTCCGCCGGTTCCACGGGGCCGCCCGTGACCTGGCCGACGTCGGCCCCGATGGAGGCGGGTTCGTCCTCACGACGTACGGCACCATGCGCCGTGACGCCGCCGCGCTCGCCGGGGTCGCGTGGGACCTCGTCGTCGCCGACGAGGCGCAGCACGTGAAGAACGCCCGCTCCGCCACCGCCCGGGCCCTGCGCACGATCCCCAGCCGGGCCCGCGTGGCGCTCACCGGCACGCCGGTGGAGAACGACCTGACCGAGCTCTGGTCGGTGCTCGACTGGGCGACGCCGGGGCTGCTGGGCAGCCGCGGCGCCTTCCGCAAGGTCTGGGCGGCGCCGATCGAGTCCGGTCTGGAGCCGACCAAGGCCCGCCAGTTCGCCGACCTGATCGACCCCTTCCTGCTCCGCCGCCGCAAGTCCGACCCGGGGATCGCGCCGGAGCTGCCGGCGAAGACCGAGACCGACCACCCGCTCCGGCTGACCCGCGAGCAGACCGTCCTCTACGAGGCGTTCGTCCGCGACACGATGGCGCGGATCGAGCGCGCCGACGAGGATGCCCGCCGCGGCCTCGTGCTCGCGCTGCTCACCGGGCTCAAGCAGATCTGCAACCACCCGGCCCAGTTCCTCAAGCAGTCCAGCGCCACCCGCCTGGCCGGCCGGTCGCAGAAGCTGGACCTGCTCGAGGAGCTGCTCGACACCGTCCTCGCGGAGGGGGGTGCCGCGCTGGTCTTCACCCAGTACGTCGCCATGGCCCGCCTGGTCGAGGCGCACCTGGACCGCCTGGGGCTCCCGCACCAGCTCCTGCACGGAGGCACGCCGGTCCGCGAGCGCGAGGCGATGGTGGCGCGGTTCCAAGCCGGCCCCGACGAGCCGGGAAGCGTGCCGGTGTTCCTGCTCTCGCTGAAGGCCGGCGGCACCGGCCTGAACCTGACCCGCGCCGACCACGTCATCCACCTCGACCGCTGGTGGAACCCGGCGGTGGAGGAGCAGGCCACCGACCGGGCGTACCGGATCGGGCAGACCCGACCCGTGCAGGTGCACCGGATGGTCACCCGGGGCACCGTCGAGGAGCGGGTGGCTGAGCTGCTCGACCGCAAGCGGGCGCTGGCCGACGCGGTGCTCGCCCGCGGCGAGGCCGCGTTCACCGAGCTCTCCGACGCGGACCTGCGCGACCTCGTCACCCTGCGGCCGGAGGCCTGAGGTGCCTGCGGTCGTGCACCCGCGCGCGGCGGCCCGCCGGGGCACGGCCCGCCCCGCGACCTGGTGGGCCCGGGCCTGGCTCCGAGCGGTCGAGGAGGCGGCGTACGACGACGCCGACCTGGTCGCGGCCCGCCGCCTCGCGCGGTCGGGCCGGATCGGCGGCGTGATCGTCGATGCCGGGTCGTTCGTCGCCGCGGTCGAGGATGAGGGCGGGCTGTGGACCACCTCCGGCACGGTCCCCGTCCTCGACGAGGCGGCCCGGTCGGCGTTCGTGGAGACCGTCGCCGCGGAGTCCGGCCGGGTGGCGGCGCTGCTCGCCGGCGAGCTGCCGCACGACCTGGTGGAGCATGCCGAGGACGCCGGCGTGGAGCTGCTGCCGTACGGCGGTGAGCTCGCCGCCACCTGCACCTGCTCCGCCTGGACCGACCCGTGCGTCCACGCGCTGGCGGTCCTGCACCAGCTGGGATGGCTGGTGGAGGCAGACCCGATCGTGCTGCTGCACCTGCGCGGGCTGTCCCGCGAGGAGCTCCTGGCCCTGCTGCACCGCCATGCCGGGCCGACCAGCACCCCCGACCCGGCTGGCGCCGACGAGGAGACGGCGTACGACGCCGCCCTGCGGGCTGCACGCGCCCTGGAGCTGCTCGCCGACGGCCGCCCGTTCGACCACCTGCTCTGAGGGCCTGCTCGGCCTCGGCCCGGCCCGAGGGGCCGACACGTTCAGCCGGCGTTCAGCACGGGTCCGCGAGACTGGGGCTCCCCCATGCCTGCAACCCGGGAGGTCCCCATGCGCGTGCTCGTCGTCGACGACGAGAGACGGCTGGCCCGCTCCCTCCGGGTGGGCCTCGAGGCGGAGGGCTTCGCCGTCGACGTGGCGCACGACGGCACCGACGGCCTGTGGCTGGCGCGGGAGCACACCTACGACGCGATCGTCCTCGACCTGATGCTGCCGGGCATCAACGGCTACCGCGTCTGCGCGACGCTGCGCGCGGAGCAGGACTGGACCCCGGTGCTGATGCTCACCGCCAAGGACGGCGAGTGGGACCAGGTCGAGGGGTTGGACACCGGTGCCGACGACTACCTGACCAAGCCGTTCTCCTTCCCCGTCCTGGTGGCTCGGCTGCGGGCGGTGGCCCGACGCGGCGCCCGCCCCCGGCCCACCCGGCTCGAGCTCGGCGACCTCCGGATCGACCCGGCGGCCCGGCGGGTCTGGCGCGGCGAGGTCGAGGTGTCGCTGACCGCCCGGGAGTTCTCGCTGCTGGCCTTCCTCGCCCGGCACCCCGACGAGGTGCTCTCGAAGCGACAGATCCTCGACGCCGTGTGGGACGTCGACTTCGAGGGTGACCCCAACATCGTCGAGGTCTACGTGCGTCATCTCCGCAACAAGCTCGACCGCCCCTTCGACCGGGCGGCGATCGAGACGGTGCGGGGAGCCGGCTACCGGCTGGCGGGCAACGGTGGCTGACGCGCGGTGGAGCCGTGCGTCGGTGCGGCTGCGGACCACCGCCGCCGCGGTGGTCGTCGTCGCGGTCGTCCTCCTCCTCGGCGCCGTGGCCCTGGTCGCGCTGGTCCGCGGCTCGCTGCGCGACGGGTTGGCGGCGAGCGCGGAGGAGCGTGCCTCGGTCCTGGCCGACCAGGTGGAGTCGTCGGGGCTCCCGACGCCCGACCCCGACGAGGCGGACGACCTGGACAACCTGGACGACCCCGACGACCTGCTCTGGCAGGTGGTCACCGCCGACGGGGAGGTGGTGGCCGCCTCCCAGCCCCTGGGTCGGTCGCTGCCGGTCGAGGAGGACGACGTCACGCTGCGGGGGGCCGACCACGACTACCTCGTGGTCACCGAGGACGTCGAGCTGGACGGCGAGGAGCTGCACGTCGTCGTCGCCACCTCCCTCGAGGACGTCGCCGATTCCACGGAGGCGCTGCTCACCCCGCTCGCGGTGGGGTTGCCCCTGGTCCTCCTCCTCGTCGGCGGGACGACGTGGGCGGTGGCCACCCGGGCGCTCGCACCGGTCGAGCGGATCCGCCGCGAGGTCGAGCTGATCACCGGCGACCGGCTCGACCGGAGGGTCCCCGAGCCGCGCTCGCGCGACGAGGTGCACCGGCTGGCCCGGACGATGAACCAGATGCTCACCCGGCTGCAGGAGTCCCGCGACCGGCAGCGGCAGTTCGTGGCCGACGCCTCCCACGAGCTGCGCTCGCCGCTGGCCGGCATCCGGCAGACCGCCGAGGTGGCCCGCGCTCATCCCGGCGCGCTGCCGGAGGGCGAGCTCGCCGACGCGGTGCTCGAGGAGTCCACGCGGATGCAGCGCCTCGTCGAGCAGCTGCTGCTGCTCGCGCGCACCGACGACGGATCGCAGCCGCGGGAGCGCCGCGAGGTGGACCTCGACGACCTGGCCCTCGCCGAGGCGCGCCGCCAGCGCCGCGCGGGTCTGGTGGTCGACACCGCCGGGGTCGCAGCCGGCCGGGTGGTCGGTGACGAGGTCGCCCTCGGCCAGGTGGTCCGCAACCTCCTCGACAACGCGGCCCGCCACGCGCGCAGCACGGTGGTGGTCGCCGTGCGGGAGGCCGAGGACGCCGTGGAGCTGGTCGTCGAGGACGACGGCCCCGGGATCCCCGAGGACGACCGGCAGCGGGTCTTCGAGCGGTTCGTGCGGCTCGACGAGGCCCGCGCCCGGGACGCCGGCGGCAGCGGCCTCGGGCTGGCGATCGTGCGCGAGCTCGCCAGCGCGCACGGCGGGACGGTCCGGGCCGACCGCGGCGTGCTCGGCGGGGCCCGGGTCACCGTCCGGCTGCCCCGTCCCTGAACGGCCCTTCAGCGGCGTTCAGGTCTGGTTCAGCGGCGCCGTCGCAGGGTGGTCGCACCAGCTCCGGAACGGCCGGAGCAGCCAGAACAGGAGCCCCTCATGAACACCTCCACCCTCCGCCGCAAGCGCGTCCTGCTGCCCGCCATCGCCGTCGTCGCCGTCCTCGGTGTCGGGGGCACCGCATGGACCGCGACTGCGGACGGCAGCGTCGACGGCAGCGAGCGCGACCGCGTCGCGGCCGCGGCGACGGACGCGGTCGGCGGCACGGCCATCGAGGTCGAGGCCAGCGACGACCGCGGCGAGGCCTACGAGGTCGAGGTCCGCCTCGCCGATGGCACCGAGGTCGACGTCGCCCTGGCCGAGGACCTGTCGGTGGTCGCCGAGGAGCGCGACGACGACACCGACGACGCCGACGAGGCTGGCGACGACACCCCGGACCGCCCGCTCACCGACGCCGAGCAGGACGCGGCGGGCGAGGCTGCCGTCGAGGCGGTGGGCGGCGGCGAGGTGCTCCGCGTCGAGGCCAGCGACGACGCCAGCCAGGCCTACGAGGTCGAGGTGCGCGACGCCGACGGCGCCGTGTGGGACGTCGACCTCGACGCCGAGTACGGCGTGGTCGACCAGACCCTCGACGACTGACCGCGACGACGGGGGACCTACGGGGGAGTCACTGGTGAACCGGGGACCCCGGCAGGCGCGACACCCCGCGCGCCCAGGGAGGCCAGCGCCATGTCGCACAGCAGCGCGTGCATCGGTCCGTCCGGGAGCAGCCCGCTGTGCGGGGTGGAGTTGAGCAGGCCGAACGCCGCGTGCGCCATCGCCCGGGCCCGGTCCAGGGCCAGCCCCTCGTGCACACGCTGGAGCTGGGCGGCCCAGAGGTCGACGTACTCCCGCTGCAGTGCGCGGACCTCCTCCCGGGCGTCACCGGGAAGCGACTCCCAGTCGCGGTGGTGGACGACGATCAGGGCGCGCCGCGAGAGCGCGAACGACGCGTGCCACTCGACGAGGGCCACCACCGCGGCTGCCGGGTCGTCGGCCCGCGCCACCCGGGCCCGTCCCTCCCGGAGCAGCTCGTCGCTGATCGAGACCAGCATCTCGGCCAGCATCGCGTCCTTCGAGGGGAAGTGCTTGTAGAGCGCCGGCCCGCTGATGCCGCAGGCCGCGCCGAGGTCGGCGACCGACACCCCGTGGAACCCGCGCGCCGCGAAGAGCTCGGCGGCGGTCGCCAGGATCTGGGCGCGGCGGGTCACGGAGCGAGGTTAGCGGTCGCTAACCCAGACGTCGCCGCGCCGCCCCTCGACGGCAGTGGTTAACGATCGCTAACCTGGGCGCGTGCCCCAGGACCTAAGATCGCTCGTCGACGACCTGCGTGCCCGGCTCGCCACCGCGCGGGTCGGCGGCTCGGACGCGGCCCGCGAGAAGCACACCGCCCGCGGCAAGATGCTGGTGCGGGAGCGGGTGGACCGGTTGCTCGACCCGGGCAGCCCGTTCCTCGAGTTGAGCCCGCTGGCCGCGACCGGCATGTACGGCGCCCCGGGGGAGACGCCGGTGCCCTCGGCGGGCATCGTCACGGGGATCGGCCGGGTCAGCGGGCGCGAGTGCGTGGTGGTGGCCAACGACGCGACCGTCAAGGGCGGCACGTACTACCCGATCACGGTCAAGAAGCACCTGCGCGCCCAGCAGGTCGCGGCCGACAACCACCTGCCGTGCGTCTACCTCGTCGACTCGGGCGGCGCGTTCCTGCCCATGCAGGACGAGGTCTTCCCCGACCGGGAGCACTTCGGGCGGATCTTCTTCAACCAGGCCAACCTCTCGGCGCGCGGCATCCCGCAGGTCGCCTCGGTCATGGGCTCCTGCACCGCGGGTGGTGCCTACGTGCCGGCGATGTCGGACGAGACGGTGATCGTCAAGGAGCAGGGGACGATCTTCCTCGGCGGGCCGCCGCTGGTGAAGGCCGCCACCGGCGAGGTGGTCACGGCCGAGGAGCTCGGTGGTGGTGACGTGCACGCCCGCACCTCCGGCGTGGTCGACCACCTCGCCGAGGACGACGCCCACGCGCTGGCAATCGTGCGCTCGATCGTGGACACGCTGCCGCGCGGGGATCGGCCGCCCTGGGAGGTGCGGGAGGTCGAGGAGCCGGCGGAGGACCCCGAGGGCCTCTACGACGTCGTGCCGGCCGACCCGCGCACGCCGTACGACGTGCGCGAGGTGGTGCGCCGGGTCGTCGACGGCAGCCGGTTCCACGAGTTCAAGAAGCTCTACGGCGAGACCCTGGTCTGCGGGTTCGCACGCATCTGGGGCCACCCGGTGGGGATCGTGGCGAACAACGGCATCCTGTTCAGCGAGTCGGCGCTGAAGGGCGCGCACTTCATCGAGCTGTGCAACCAGCGCGGCATCCCGTTGGTCTTCCTGCAGAACATCTCCGGCTTCATGGTCGGCCGGGAGTACGAGAACCGGGGCATCGCCCGGGACGGGGCCAAGCTCGTGACCGCGGTCGCCTGCTCGGTGGTCCCGAAGTTCACCGTCGTCATCGGCGGCTCCTTCGGCGCCGGCAACTACGGCATGTGCGGGCGCGCCTACGACCCGCGGTTCCTGTGGATGTGGCCCAACGCGCGGATCTCGGTGATGGGTGGCGAGCAGGCGGCCTCGGTGCTGGCGACGGTCGCGGGAAGGCCCGAGGACGAGGAGTTCAAGGCGCCCATCCGCGAGCAGTACGAGACCCAGGGGTCGCCCTACTACTCCACCGCCCGGCTCTGGGACGACGGCGTCATCGACCCCGTCGAGACCCGCCGGGTGCTCGGCATGGGGCTCGCGGCCGCCGCGCACGCCCCGGTCCCGGCGCCCTCCTACGGCGTCTTCCGGATGTGAGGCGCTCAGTGACGCGCGAGGAACGAGCGCGGCGGGTGGGGGCGACCGGGTCGAGCAAGCCCTGCGGCCGAGGGACGAGGGCGCAACGGGCGCGTCGAGACCGACCGGCGCAGACGAAGGACACGTGAGGGGAGCGGACATGGTCTCGACAGGCTCGATGGTCTCGACAAGCTCGATGGTCTCGACAAGCTCGACCAGCGGGGGGATCCACACCCTCCTCGTCGCCAACCGCGGCGAGATCGCGCTGCGGGTGATGCGGACCGCGCACCGGATGGGCATCCGGACCGTGGCGATCCACACCGACCTCGACGTCACCGCCCCGCACGTGCGGGCGGCCGACGAGGCCGTGCGGGTCGGCAGCTACCTCGACGTCGACGAGGTCGTCGGCGCCGCGGTGGCGACCGGCGCCGACGCGGTGCACCCCGGCTACGGGTTCCTCTCCGAGCGGTCGGCCTTCGCCGCCGCCCTCGAGGCCGCGGGCGTCACGCTGGTCGGCCCGAGCGCGTCGGTGATGGAGCAGATGGGCCGCAAGGACCGCGCCCGCGACGTCGCCGTCGCCGCCGGCGTGCCGGTCGTGCCGCACTACTCGCTCGAGGACGTGGGCTCGACAGGCTCGACCACCGAGGTCGTCTATCCCGTCCTGGTCAAGGCCGCGGCCGGCGGCGGGGGCAAGGGCATGCGGGTCGTGCACCGCCCCGAGGACCTCGCCGAGGCCAGGGCGGCCGCTGCCCGCGAGGCGGCCAGCGCCTTCGGCGACGACACGCTGCTGGTGGAGAAGTACGTCGAGCGCGGCCGGCACGTCGAGGTCCAGGTCGTCGGCGACACCCACGGCACCGTGCTGCACTTCTTCGAGCGCGACTGCTCGACCCAGCGGCGGCACCAGAAGGTGCTCGAGGAGGCACCCGCCCCCACGATCGATGCCGCGACCCGGGCCCGGATGACCCAAGCGGCGGTCGACCTGGCCGCCCAGGTCGGCTACGTCGGTGCGGGCACCGTCGAGATGCTCCTCGACGCCGACACCGGCGAGTTCTACTTCCTCGAGATGAACACCAGGCTCCAGGTCGAGCACCCGGTCACCGAGGCGGTGGTCCGCGTCGCCGGCGCCCCCGTCGACCTGGTGGAGCTGCAGCTGCGGGTGGCGGCCGGGGAGCCGCTGCCGTTCACCCAGGACGCGGTCACGCTCGCGGGCCACGCGGTCGAGGCGCGCGTCTACGCCGAGGACGCGTTCAGCGGCTTCCTCCCGCAGGCCGGCACCGCCGACCTGGTCCGCTGGCCGGGCGGGCACGGGATCCGCGTCGACCACGCCCTGGAGGACGGGCAGGCCGTCTCCACGGCGTACGACCCCATGCTCGGCAAGGTGATCGCCTGGGGCCCGGACCGCGAGGCCGCCCGCCGGGCGCTGGTGCGCGCCCTCGACGAGACCGCCGTGACCGGGCTGACCACCAACACCGGATTCCTGCGCGCGCTGGTGGCCGGCGGGGAGTTCCGCGACGCCACCATCGACACCGCCTGGCTCGACCGGCACCGGCTCGACGCGCCCGGGCCCGACGAGGCCCGCCTCGTCGCGGCGTGGACGTCGGCGTACCTGCAGGACCCGGCGGTCACCGGCGACCAGGACCCGTTCCGCTCCGACGGCTGGCGGCTCGGGGCACCGCCGGCGCCGGTCGTCGTGGAGCTCGACCGGCCCGTCGTCGTCGACCGGCGCGCCGGCACCGTCGACGGCGTGCCCGTGACCGCGGTGAGCGCCGCCCACCACGTCGTGGTCCTCCAGGTCGACGGCCGGCGCCGGCGCGCGGTCGTCGACGTCCAGGCGCACACCGTGGAGGTGGTCCTCGACGGCCAGCGGCACGTCTTCACCCGGCCCGACGTCCTCGCCGACCACGGCCCCGACCTCGGGGACGGCTCGGTGCTGGCACCGATGCCGGGCACCGTGCTCGAGGTGCGGGTGGCGGAGGGTGCGGAGGTGGCGGCCGGCCAGGTGCTCGGCGTGCTGGAGGCGATGAAGATGGAGATGGCCCTCACCGCGCCGTACGACGGCACGGTCACGGCCGTGGACGCGGTGGCCGGCGGCCAGGTGCCGCTGGGGGCCCGCCTCTTCGAGGTGACGGCGATCGGCTCGGACACTGAGGAGGAGGACCCGGCATGACGCTGCCGGCAAGGGTGACCGTCTACGAGGTCGGCCCGCGCGACGGCCTGCAGAACGAGGCCGGTGCGGTGCCGACCGAGGTGAAGGCCGAGCTGGTCGAGCGGCTGCTCGACGCCGGCCTTCCCGTGGTGGAGGCGACCTCGTTCGTGCACCCGCGCTGGGTGCCGCAGCTGGCCGACGCCGCCGACCTGCTCACCATGCTGGCCGAGCGGATCGGCGACCGGGTCCGCGACCTGCCGGTGCTGGTGCCCAACGACCGCGGCCTCGACCGGGCCCTGGAGCTCGGCTGCCGGCACGTCGCGATCTTCGGCTCGGCCACGGAGTCCTTCGCCCAGCGCAACCTCAACCGCAGCCTCGACGAGCAGTTCGCCATGTTCGAGCCGACGGTGCGCCGGGCCCGGGACGCGGGCCTCCGGGTGCGGGCCTACCTCAGCATGTGCTTCGGCGACCCGTGGGAGGGCGAGGTCCCCGTCGAGCAGGTGGTCGCGGTGGGCCGCCGGCTGCTCGACCTCGGCGCCGAGCAGCTCAGCCTCGGCGACACGATCGGGGTCGGCACCGTGGGCCAGGTCGGTCCGCTGGTGGCGGCGTTCGAGGCGGCCGGCGTGCCCGTCGAGCGGCTGGCGATGCACTTCCACGACACCTACGGCCAGGCGCTGGCGAACACCTACGCCGCCCTCCAGGCCGGCGTCACCACCTTCGACGCGAGCGCGGGCGGGCTCGGCGGCTGCCCGTACGCGCGGAGCGCCACCGGCAACCTCGCCACCGAGGACCTGCTGTGGATGCTGCGCGGCCTCGGCATCGAGACGGGCGTGGACCTCGACGCCGTCGTGGGGACCAGCGCCTGGCTGGCGCGGCACCTCGGGCGGCCGAGCCCCTCGGCCGTCGTGCGGGCCCTCGCCACCGGCGCCTCGTGAGGCCCAGCGTGCGCCGGAGCGCACGCTGGGCGTCACGACGCAGGAGGTCGCTGGCACAATCGGGGCCGTGAGCCCTCGCCGCGTCTACCTCCACATCGGCGCGCCGAAGACGGGCACGACGTACCTGCAGGACCGGCTCACCCTCAACGCCCGGTCCCTCGCCAGGCGCGGCGTCCACTTCCCCACCGGCTCACCGCTGGTGAGCCCGGCGCTCTTCCACTTCCGCGCCGCCCTGGACCTGCTCGACCAGGACTGGGGCGGACCGCGCGGCCACGCGGTGGGTAGCTGGGACGCGCTGGTGCGCAAGGTCCGCAAGCGGTCGGGCAGCGTGATCGTGAGCCACGAGATCCTCGCGCCCGCCACCGCGGCGCAGGTGGCGCGGGCCAAGCGCGAGCTCGGCGGCGACGGCACCGAGCTGCACGTCGTCTACTCCGCCCGCGACCTCGCTCGTCAGGTGCCGGCCGCCTGGCAGGAGAGCATCAAGCAGGGGCGCAAGTGGAGCTACCGGCGCTACCTCGCCCGCGTCCGGGGCGGCCGGCCGTGGTTCGCCCGCGCCTTCGACCTGCCCACCGTCCTGGAGAGCTGGGGCGCCGACCTGCCGCCGGAGCGGGTGCACCTGGTGACGGTCCCGCCCCGGGCCGTCGTGGCGACCCAGCCCGACGCCCTCTGGTTGCGGTTCTGTGCGGCGTTCGGCATCGACCCCGCCTGGGCACCGCGGGACAGCGACCGCACCAACCAGTCGCTCGGCATCGCCGAGACGCAGCTGGTGCGGCAGCTCAACCGGCGGATGGACCGGGCGACCAGGCGCGAGGCCTCCTACGACGAGCTGATCCGCGAGATGCTCGCGCAGGGCGAGCTCGTGGGCCGGACGTCGGCGCCGCTCCGGCTGCCGCCGACGATGCACGACTGGGCCGAGGAGCAGGCCGAGCGCTGGATCACCTGGGCCCGCTCCAGCGGCGTCCACGTCCTCGGCGACCTCGAGGAGCTGCGGCCGGCGCCGGTGCGCGAGGACGAGCCGTGGCACGACCCCGACAAGGTCCCGGCCAAGCAGCAGCTGCAGGCGTCTCTGGACGCCCTCGCCGCGATGACGCGCGAGGCCGCGCGCCGGCAGGACCCCGACCGGCAGCTGGTGCGCAAGGTCCGCACGCACGCGCAGCGGCTGCGGCAGCAGTGAGCGACGCCGCGCGCGGCGAGCGGCGCGCCCGGGCCTGGGTCGTCCACCTCCGCGACGGCGGCACCACGCCGTGGCTGGAGTGGTCGGGCGAGGCCGACGTCGACGGCACCGCCCTGCGGGACGTCTCGCCCGGAGTCCGCTCGGGAGTCCTGCCCGGCGCCCAGCAGCTCGAGCTGCTGCGCCGGCTCAACGCGGCCGGCCCCGTCCCCCCGGCGCTGGCCCAGCAGGTGCTCGGCGCGAGCGCGGCCGGCCGTGGCCAGCCGGACCTCGACCTGGTCGGTGCCGGCGCCGACGCTGCCTTCGGACCACCGCCGGTCGACCCGGCGGCCCTGCCCGCCGACGAGCTGCTGCGGGTCGCGACGTCCCTCCTGGCCGACCGGCTCGCCGCGACGCCCCTCCCGCCCCGGCGCCGGCCCCGTCCGTCTCGGTGGCGCCGCGGCTACCGGCTGGTGGGCGACCGCTGGCTGGCCGACGCGGTGCGCGAGGAGCTGGTCGCGCGGGGCCGCCCCCCGGGTGGACGGCGGGCCGTCGTCCTGGTCCTCGGCACCGACCTGCCCACCATGCTGGCCGACGCCTGGCGCCACCGGGTCACGACGGAGGGTGGCCCGCCCTGGCCCGAGTGGCTGGAGGGGACCGTCGCTCGGGACCGGGTCCCCCCGCGTGTCGACCTGCTCCGGGCCGCCCGCACCTGGGCCGGGCGGGTCGGTCCCGGCCGGGTCCGGCTGGTGCTCGACCCGGCGCACCTGCCCCGCCTCACCGGCACCCGCGGCGCGCTCCCGGCCCCGCCGGCGGTCTCGGCCGACGGCGCAGAGCTGGCCAGGCGGGTCGCGCCGGTGCTGGGCCTGCTGGTGCCGGCCGAGCGGCGGACCGCCCTGCTGCGCCGGGTGCTCGTGCCGCGGCTGGCCGCGGCCGGGGGGGAGCCGCTGGCGGTGCCGGCCCAGCACCACCCGTGGGTACGGCGGCGGGCCGCGGGTCTGCATGCCGAGGTCCGCTCCGCTGGCTACGCTGTCGCCGGCGACCTGGCCACGCTGCTGGCGGGGCCGCAGGGGTCGCTGGACGGTGGCCAGCCGTCCGACGCCGGCGTGCTGCAGGTGGCGCTCCGGCTGCTCCTCGAGCCGACGACCGAACCCCAGGGTCCAGCCCAGAGCCGACCCCTGACCAGCACGGAGGACCGATGAGCGCCCGGGTCCTGCTGCACGTCGGCACGCCGAAGACGGGGACGTCGTACCTGCAGGACGTCCTCTTCCGCAACCGCGAGCGGCTCGCCGACGCCCGTGTCCTCTACCCCGCCGACCGGTTCGACGCGCACTTCCTCGCGGCGCTGGACCTGCTGCGGCTGCCGTGGGGCGGGCTGGAGACCGAGGCCGTCGGTGCGTGGGACCGGCTGGCCGAGCAGGTGCGTGCCCACCGGGGCACCGCGATCGTCAGCCACGAGATCCTCGCGACCGCGTCCCGGGCCCAGGTCGCCCGGGCGCTCGAGTCGCTGGGCCACGGCCGGGGCACGGAGGTGCACCTCGTCGTGTCGGCGCGCGACCTGGTCCGCCAGCTCCCCGCCGAGTGGCAGGAGAACGTCAAGCACCGCAGCACCGTCTCGTACGCGGCCTTCCTCGAGCAGGTGCGCGACCCCGCTCGGAAGGGCCGGATCGCCAGCTGGTTCTGGGCGGTGCAGGAGGTCCCGGACATCCTCGACCGGTGGGGCCGCGACCTGCCCCCCGAGCACGTGCACCTGGTCACCGTCCCGCCGCCCGGTGGCGCGCCCGAGCTGCTCTGGCAGCGGTTCAGCCGCGCCTTCGGTCTCGACGGCGTGGGCCTGGAGCTGCACGCCGAGCGGACCAACCCGTCCCTGGGGGTGCCGGAGACCGCGCTCCTGCGCCGGGTGAACCGGGCCGCCAACCAGCTGGTCGAGCCGGCCGACTACCGGCCGCTCGTCCGCGAGCTCCTCGCCCACCAGACCCTGTCGCGGCGCACCGGCTCGCCGCGGCTCGCGCTGCCCCCTGAGGTGCACCCGTGGGCGCAAGGGGTGGCGCGGTCGTGGGTCGGCGAGCTGGAGCGGTGCGGGTACGACGTCGTCGGCGACCTCGCCGACCTCCTCGGCGGCCCGCCGGCCGCCCGCTGGGTCGACCCGGACCGGCCCCCGGAGAAGCAGGTCGCCGGCGCAGCCGTCGACGCCATCACCGCGCTGCTCCTCGAGAACACCCGGCTCCGGGGCGAGGAGGGCCGGCTGCACCGGGAGCTCGACGAGGCGCGTCGGGCGCTGGACCGGGCCTACCTGCGGCCGTCGTACCGCGTGCGGGAGCGGCTGGTGCGCCGGCTCCAGGGCAGCGGCGCCGGCCGGGCCGCGCTCCGTGCCTACCGGCGGGCGCGGGGCAGGAGCTCGCGGTCGGCGTAGCGCCCGACCCGCCAGGTGGCGTAGCCGTCGGCGCCCATGCCGACGATGCCGCCGACCACCGGCACCCGCCTGCCCACCGTCACCGCGATCCGCTTGCCGGCGACCTTGGTGATCAGCTCGGAGGCGACCTCCGCCGACACGACGCGGTCAAGGTCGGGGTCGTGGGCGGGCGCGGTCGCGAGCGCCATGGGCGGGGCGGGCAGCTTCCGCTTGCGGACCAGCTCGTCGACCTTGTCCTCGCCGAGCAGCGTCACGAGGATCGCGTTGCGCACCCGCGGGTCGTCCAGGTCGTAGCCGCGCAGGTGCGCGATGCAGGCGATCATCCGGCACTGGACCAGTGCCTGGCCCGAGATGTTGGTCGGGATGGTGACCGCGGCGGTGACCAGGCCGCCGACGTTCGTGACGAAGCCGCTCGCACCGGCGTACCGCACGTGGTTCTCGATCACCTCGTGCACGGCCTTCGCGACATCGCCACCCTGCTCGGCCAGCTGCTTCTCCGCCGCCGCGGCGGCCGGCGGCAGTGGGCCCACACCGTTGATCGCGCGGACCAGCGCCTCGCGGACGAACGACGTGGTCAGTCCCGGCGCGAGCTCGGCGATGCGCGGCGCGAGCTGCCTGCCGAGACGTCCGGTGACGGTGCGCTTCACGCTCATGCGCGCCATCGTAGGGACCGCTCGCTAACGTCGGCCGCGTGCCCGTCGAGCCGCCGCCCTCCGCCTGGGGTTTCGGCGACCCGGCGGGCTACGACCCGCTCGACGACCTGGTGGCGATCGGCGCGGACCTCGAGCCCGGCACGCTGCTGGCCGCCTACCGCCACGGGCTCTTCCCGATGCCGTCGGGCTCGCCCGGGGACCCGATGTACTGGTTCTGCCCGGTCCGCCGCGGCGTCCTCCCGCTCGACGGGCTGCGGGTCTCCCGCTCGCTGCGCCGGTCCGCCCGGGACTTCGAGATCCGCGTGGACACCGCGTTCGGCCAGGTGGTGGACGCCTGCGGCGACCCCCGGCGACCGCAGGGTTGGATCGACGCCGACATCCGAGCGGCGTACCTCCGCCTCCACCGGCTGGGGTGGGCGCACTCGGTGGAGGCCTGGTACGACGGCGAGCTGGCCGGCGGCCTCTACGGACTCGCGGTGGGCGGCCTCTTCGCCGGGGAGTCGATGTTCCACCGGCGCACCGACGCCTCGAAGGTCGCCCTGCTCGGCCTCGTCGACCTGCTCCGCGACGAGCACGCTGCCGACCGGCTGCTCGACGTCCAGTGGTCCACGCCCCACCTGGCCTCGCTCGGGGTGGTCGAGGTGCCGCGGGCGACGTACCTGCGCCGGCTGCGGCGGGCGCTCGAGCTCCCGCTGCCCGCAAGGTGGGCCACCGACCGCCCCGGCGCAGCCGCGGGGGAGCCTGGTGCATAGTCCGTGGCAGGCTGGGGACGGTCAAGGCCGTGCCCTCCCGACGGGTGAGGCGCTGCTCCCCGTCCCCGACCCGTGAGGAAAATCCATGAAGCTGCGACGCGCTGCCGTCACCTCCACCCTGCTCCTGCTCGCCCCGCTGGCGGCCTGCGGCGGTGACGAGGAGGCGAGCTCGGCGCCGGAGGACGCGTCGACGGAGGAGTTCTGCGAGGCCTACAACAGCCTCTACGAGTCGCTGATGTCCGCCAGCCCCGCCGAAGGTGAGGACCCGCAGGAGGCTGCCGTCGCGGCCCTCCAGGACTGGGTCGAGCGGATGCAGGAGGTCGGCACTCCCGATGAGCTGCCCGACGACGCGCGTGCGGGCTACGAGCTGATCCTCGACACCGCCTCGGAGATCGACGAGAACTCCTCGATGGAGGACCTCCAGGGGCTCGGCGGCGACCTGAGCGCCGAGGAGCAGGAGCAGGCCACCGCGTTCACCACCTGGGCGCAGGAGGAGTGCCCGATGGAGACGCCGGAGCTCGGCCTGCCCTCGGACGCGCCGACGGACGCGCCGTCGGACACCGCGACGGACACGCCTTCGGACGCGCCCTCCGACACGCCCTCCGACATGACGGAGTCCGAGACGCCCTGAGGCTCGGCCCTCAGACGACGCGTGGCGGCTGGCCGGTCTCGCTGACCATCGGCCGGCCGGCCGCCGCCCAGTCGAGCATCCCGCCGTCGAGGTTGACCGCGTCGTACCCCTGCTGGACGAGGTAGCCGACCGCCTGGGCCGAGCGCCCGCCGACCCGGCAGACCACCAGCGTCTGCCCCTCCGGCAGGTCGGCCAGGCGCTGCGGCAGCTCCATGAGCGGCACGTGCACGGCACCCTCGACGTGCCCGTGCGCCCACTCCACCTGCTCGCGCACGTCGAGCACCGACAGGTGCTCGGGCAGCGGGTCTGGCACGCCGTCGACGGAGACGGTCGGGATCGGGGTCACGGGTTCCTCCGGTCTGAGTGGGTGGCGGCTTCGGCGGACCGGGGAGGATCCCCGGCGCCTGCTGCCCACGATCCTCCCCCGTCACAGGTGATCGGACCACTCAGCGCCCTGCCGAAGCTGGCGGCGCTTGAACGAGGCGGTGGCCCGCCGGGCTGGTCAGGACCAGCTCGACGGGCCACCGTGAGGCAGGGGCGGGCGCTACCGCGTGCCCACCCGCTTGACGGTGTACGGCACGACGCGGACGTCGCCGGTCAGGCCGTAGTCCTGCGCCGGACCTCTGGTGCCGCGGTACTCGCGCTGGAGGAGCCGGTTGGTCAGGGTGGTAGTCACGACGACCTTCACCCGGTTGGTCTTGCCCTTCCGGAGCAGGTCGGAGATGTCGACCCGCAAGGTGCGCAGGTCGAGCCCCGGTGCCTGCTTGCCGTTGACGAAGACCCGCGTCTCACCACCGTTGGTCGAACCGACCTCCAGGTAGGCGCCGTTCTTCGCGTTCCACCTACGAGGCAGGCGGAACCGGTTCTGGTACACACCGACGCCCGAGACGTGGGACATGGACGGGTCGTCCCCGGCGAGCTTGGCCAGCTGCTCGGCCGAGGCCGGCAGGTCCTTCCACGGCAGCAGGTCACTGTTCGGGAAGCGCAGCTCGGTCTTCTTGGTGGTGTAGTACACCTCCGTGGTGACGTGATCGAACTTCTCCTCGGTGTTGACGACGCGCTCGCCCTCGTTCCAGTCCTGCACGGTGATGTCCCACGTCCGCAACGGGATGGCGCGGGGGACGCGGACGGAGGTACGGACCTTTCGACCGTTGCTGAGCGTGGTCGTGTAAGTGCCAGACTTCGTCGCCCGGATGGCCGGCTTGCCCTTGACCTCCACGGCCTCGGCGGCGGTGGTCGACACCGCGTGGAGGTCGCGGCCACGGTCGGCCAGGTTGAGGGCGACGATCTGCGCCTCGCCAGGCTTCAGGGTCAGCTCCACGTTGGTGCGTCCGCGTCGGATCTCGTAGGCCCCCACCGGAGCGACGTCGCCCGTCCAGTCGTCGATGGTGTAGGGCTTGCCGAGGGCGTCCATGGAGAGGTCGAACGTGGTTGCCGGCGCGCCCCGGTCCTTCTCGAACTTGAAGTTGTAGGCAAAGGTGTAGAGGACGTCGTTGGCCTCGTCGAGCCGCGAGATCGTCATGATCTTGTTGTTGGGCTTCTGGTAGCCGACCCGGGGCTCGACGCCCATGTTGTGCAGCGTGGCGAGCGTGTTCGACTGGTTGTGGATCGTCCTCACGTTCGGCAGCGCCTTGATCTGGTCGACGACCGCCTTGAGCTCCTCCGCGTCGTCCCCGAGGAACCGGGTGGTGGAGGCCGCCTCGGCGTGCTCGATCTCCGGACCGTCGTGGGTGCGGATCTCCGAGGTGTTGTTGACGAAGAGGACCGGCAGTCCGTCCTTGGCGATCTCGAGGATCCTCTTGGCCGCCGAGACCTCGAGTGACTCCTGGTAGAGCACCAGGGCCTGGTAGCCAGGACCATCGGGCTGGAGCTCCTCGCTGGTCCACTCGACGTTCTCCTCGTCCTCGAGGAGCTGGGGGGAGAAGTAGTCGTAGGTGTAGCCGGCGTGCTGGAGGGACAGATCCTTCCAGAAGTACGGCTTGTTGTTCATGAAGTAGTTGTTCTCCGCCGGGGTGTTCTCACGGGGCTGGCCGTAGGAGATGAAGGCGTTGTCGGTGCGCAGGATCGCGACGTCGCGACGGGGCTGGCCCTGGCGCAGCACCTTCTGGTTCCGGCCGAGCATCTCGGTCCACTCCGGGTAGAACATGGCAGCCGGCTGTCGGCTGTTGAAGCGATCGGAGAAGAAGGGGTACATGCCCTCGTGTCCCGGCCAGCGGGTGTCTGCCTCGGACCCCTCGATGCCGGAGTACCCGTGGAAGACCGTGCGGTTGACCCCTCCGGCGAACTGGAGGTACGCCAGTCGGGTCCAGTAGTCCATGCCGTAGTAGTAGTTACGGCCGCCGACCGCGCCGGTCTCGCTTGAGAACGGCCGGTCGTACATGTGCGCCCCGCCGAGCATTCCGCGGTAGACGTCGAGGTCGGCGTTGTGCGCGAAACTTTCGGTCTCGATGCCGTCGAGGTACTTCGCCGGCGTGGAGATCTCGAAGGTCATGCCGTAGGACGGCTCGGCGCGGAGCGTCATGCCGAGGCCGTGCAGCCACCTCTGGAGCGGCGCGAGGACGTTCTCCTCGTACAGCTCGCTCATCGTCTGGGCGACGTCGTTGCGAATCTTGCGCAGCGCCGCCTGGTCCTCGGCGTCCGCGACGGCGTAGTCGTACTGCGGCGGCACGTTGGAGTCGTGCCGTCCCTTGTCCCACGTGATGAGCGGGAGGTAGGGGACGACGTCGTAGCCGCGGCGCTTCTCGAACTCCTCGTTGAAGTGGTAGCCCCATAGCGTGCCGCCAGCGCTGTCGCTCTCCAGCTCCAGGGAGTCCATGTAGAGCTCGCCACGCCCGCTGCGGCGGATCAGCTCCTTCAACTCCGGGGTGAGCACGACCTCCTCCCAGTAGTCCTTCATGGCGTCGATGCCGTACGGATCGAGGTAGTTGACGGTGTAGTTCTTGCTGACCGACGGGTCGGCGGTCTGGCCGCTCCCGTGCAACCAGTACGCGAACAGGCCGTACCGGCCGTCGGCCGGCGCGGTCCAGTCGAGCCGGTGCTCGCCGCCGGTCGACACGACCTTGTCGGAGAGGTCGACGAGGGAGTCGAAGTCCAGCGTGCCGGTGCCTGTTCCCTCGCCGTACTGGTGGTCCTGCCCGCTCTCGGGGCGCACCTCGGTCAACTTGGCGGCGACGACGCCCTGGAACACGAACTCCTCGGCCTCGGCGGCGTGCTCCGAGGGCACTGGGCGGGGCAGGGCCCCGCGGAAGGACTCGCCGGAGCCGAGGACGACGGTGGCGTAGTCGATCTCCTTGGAGGCGCCCTTGTTGTCGAGGTCGAACTCCTCACCCTCCCAGGTATAGGTGTCGGGCAGGTTCGCCGACGCCCAGTGCGTACCGCTCGTGAGACTGAAGCCCAGTCCGCGCCTGGTCGCCTCCTCCATGACCAGCTGTGAGTCGTGGGTCCACTCCTCGGAGCCCCACCCGTAGATCTTGTCGTCGGCGCCCGGCTCGGGCATGGCGAGGAACTCCGCCGCACCGAAGCCCGAGTCGGCGATCTCGTCGATGTTCTTGCGCAGGGTGGCGTCGGTGTTGAGGCCTTCGGCCAGCCACCACCGGACGTCGGGCCGGTACTCGGCCTCGATGTCGTCGTAGAGGGCCTCCATCTTCTTCACGAAGGGATCCCTCGAGCCACCGGGCCGCTCGACGGCAGCAGCGGACGTCGACAACTGGGTCAGGGGAACCAGAAGTGGCACGGAGAGCAGTGCCACCAATCTGCGATTCATTATGTGCTCCTCGGGTCGTTCGCCCCGCGGTTCCGGACGGGTCCCCGAGTGACGCGGACGACCGTTTGGTGAAGGGGATTCGCGGAGTGAATCGTTTCACAGCAGGACGTGATCGACGTTACATTGCCGACGCATCCGGTCACAAGAGGTCCCGAGGCGGGGACGACCGCCCGACGGAGTCGCGCGCTCGTTACTTGAGTAGCTTGGACAGTCGCCGGTCGGCGAGCGGCTTTCCGCCGGTCTGGCAGGTGGCGCAGTACTGCAGGCTGGAGTCGGCGAAGGACACCTCGCGGACCACGTCCCCACAGTTCGGGCACGCCTCGCCGGTACGGCCGTGGACGGCGAGGTGCGACTTCTTCTCGCCCTTCAGCTCGCTGGCCGCCAGCCCGCGGGAGCGGTCGACGGCGGCCCCGATGGTGCCGCGCAGCGCGTCGTAGAGACCCTGGAGCTCTTCGCCCTCGATCGAGCTCGCCGGCTTGTACGGCGACATGCGGGCCGCGTGCAGGATCTCGTCGGAGTAGGCGTTGCCGATGCCGGCGATCGTGCCCTGGTGCCGCAGGACCCCCTTGATCTGCTTGCGGCCCTCCCGCTGCAGGATCTCGCCGAGCCGCTGAGGCGTGAAGTCGTCGGTGAGCGGGTCGGGCCCCAGCGAGGCGATGCCCGGCACGTCGAGCGGGTCGCGCACGACGTACATCGCCAGGCTCTTGCGGGTGCCGGCCTCGGTGATGTCGAGGCCGGAGGAGTCGTCGAGGACGACGCGGACCGCGAGGGTCGACTTGCTGCTCGGCTTGGGCGGGATGCTCGGCACCTCGTCGCGCCAGCGCACCCAGCCGGCGCGCGCGAGGTGGAGGACCAGGTGGATGCCGGAGCAGTCGAGGTCGAGGAACTTCCCGTGCCGGGTCACGTCGTCGACGAGCGTGCCCTCGAGTGCCGACAGGGGCGGGTCGAAGGTCTTCAGCGCGCTGAACGCCGCGACGTGGACCTTGACGACCGCGCGACCGTCGAGCCGGCCTCTGAGGTCGAGGGCCAGCGCTTCCACCTCGGGCAGCTCGGGCACGGCACGAGCCTAGCCGCCGGGCTCAGAGCAGCAGTGCGAGCGCGAGGACGATCGTGCACACCAGCCCGACCAGCCCCAGCCCCAGCGCGAACCAGGCGGCGATGAACATCGTCCGGGTGTGGTCGATGTCGCCGGAGCGGTACGCCGCCATCCGGAACAGGCCGACCGGCAGCGCACCCAGCGTCACGATCAGGGCGACGCCGAGCGCGATCTCGAGCGGGGTCATCGGCACGGTGTGCCCGGTATGCCGGCGGGGTCCCCGGCATACCCCGTGCCGGACCGCTGGCACACCCGTGACAAGGGTGGGGTGGGAGGAGCACCATGGGCAGGTGTCCGCCGCGCGACCGCTGCCGACCTCGGGCTCGATCCACCTCGACGCCCGTGGAGGCGACCGCGCCCTGCGCGTCTCCTGGCACCACGAGTCGGGCCTGGTCGTGCTGTCGCTGTGGCGCGAGAACGTCTGTGCCGGCTCGTTCCGGCTGGAGGTGAACGAGGTTCCTGAGCTGATCGAGGCGCTGCGCGCCGGCCTCGACCACCAGTACGACGTCGCGCTCGGCCGCCGCTCGGCCGGCTGAGGGCCGGCGCGCCGTCTAGCAGATCCGCTAGACGCGCCGATATCACCGATACGGTCGGCGGGTGGACCCGGTCCGGAACCCGTACGCCCCCGGCGCCGGCCAGCGCCCGCCCGAGCTCGCCGGCCGCGACCGCGAGCTCGGCCAGTTCGAGGTCACCCTGGAGCGGGTCGCCAGCGGCCGGCCCGAGCGGAGCATGGTCCTCTCCGGACTGCGCGGGGTCGGCAAGACCGTCCTGCTCAACGCGCTGCGCAGCCAGGCGGTCCAGCGCGCGTGGGGGACCGGGAAGATCGAGGCACGCCCCGACCGCAGCATCCGGATCCCGGTGGCCCAGGCGGTGCATGCCGCGGTCCGGGAGGTCGCCCACCGCCACCGTGACCCCGACCGGGTCGACGCCGTCGCCGGCGTGCTCAAGGCGTACGCCGTCCGCACCACGCTGCCCGACCGCAAGGGGTTCGCCTGGACGCCGCCGGTCGACGTGCCCGCCACCCGGGGCCGCGCCGACTCCGGCGACCTCGAGCTGGACCTCCTCGAGCTCTTCACCGACGTCGGCAGCCTCGCCGGGGACCTGGGCGTCGGCATCGCGCTCTTCGTCGACGAGATGCAGGACATCCCCGCCGACGAGCTCGCCGCCCTCTGCGGCGCGGTCCACGAGATCAGCCAGCAGGGCGCGCCGCTGGTCGTGGTGGGCGCCGGCCTTCCGCACCTGCCGGTGGCGCTCGCCGCGTCGAAGTCCTACGCCGAGCGGCTCTTCCGCTACGTCGCTGTCGACCGGCTGCCGCGGGAGATGGCCGACCGCGCCTGGCGGGTGCCGGCGGCGGGCGAGGGCGTGGAGTTCGAGGCCGACGCGCTGGACGAGCTCTACCGGCTCACCGACGGCTACCCGTACTTCGTCCAGGCCTACGGCAAGGTCGTGTGGGACACGGCCGTCGGCACGCCAGTCACGCTCGAGGACGTCGCCGAGGCGGCGCCGCTGGCCGAGGCGGAGCTGGCGATCGGCTTCTTCGGCGCCCGCTACGAGCGCGCCACCCCCGCCGAGCGCGACTACATGACCGCGATGGCCGACCTCGGCGCGGACGGGGCAGCCGGGGTGGCCGGCGACGGGCCGGTGCCGACCGCCGAGGTGGCCCGCCACCTCGGGCGCAAGCCGCAGTCGCTGTCACCGGCGCGCGACGGGCTGATCAAGAAGGGCCTGGTCTACTCGGGCGAGCGTGGATCGGTCGCCTTCACCGTGCCGCACTTCGGCAAGTTCCTCCGCGCCCGGTGAGGCGGTGCGGCACGATCGTGCCGTGACCCGTCCGCAGGTCGTCGCCCACCGGGGCGCGAGCGAGGAGAACGCCGAGCACACCCTGGGCGCCTACCTCGCCGCCCTCGACGCAGGCGCCGAGGCGCTGGAGTGCGACGTGCGGCTCACCGCCGACGGGCACCTGGTGTGCGTCCACGACCGCGACCTGCGCCGCACCGCCAGCCGCCGCGGGACCGTGTCGACCATGGAGCTCGCCGACCTCGCCGAGCTCGACTTCGCCAGCTGGAAGAACCCCTGGGCCGACCTCGACGACGAGGCGCCCGACCGCGACGTCGAGCACGACCGGGTGCTCACGCTGCGGCGGCTGTGCGAGGTCGTCGCCGACCACGAGCGCCGGGTGGAGATCGCGATCGAGACCAAGCACCCGACGCGGTACGGCGGCCTCGTGGAGCGCCGGCTCGTCGAGACCCTGCGCGGCTTCGGCTGGGACCGGCCGGGCTCGCCAGCCCGCGTGATGAGCTTCAGCCCCACCGCGCTGCGCCGGGTCGAGCGGCTGGCGCCGGCCGTCGGGCTGGTGATGCTGCTCGACCGGCCGCGCAGCTGGCCCGGGCTGCGCCGGCTGATCGGCCCCGACTGGCGGGTGGGGCCGGGCATCGACCAGCTCACCGCCGAGCCTCGCCTCGGCCCGCGGATCGCGCGCTCGGGCCACGCCCTGCACGTGTGGACGGTCAACACCCGCAGCCAGTTGGACCTGTGCCTCGAGCTCGGCGTGGAGGCCGTCATCACCGACCGCCCGGCGTACGTGCTCGACCAGCTCGACGCCTAGAGTCGGCTCCATGGCGAAGAAGTCCCGCACCAAGGCCCGCAGCGCAGCACCCCTCGCCGAGGGCGAGGTCGGCCCGCGCCAGCCGTGCCCTTGCGGGTCGGGGAAGCGCTACAAGGCCTGCCACGGCGCGCCGGGCGGTGCCGCGACGCCATACGTCGCCCGCCCGTTCGCCGGCCTGCCCTCGGAGTGCGACATCGTCGCCATGCGCGAGCTGGTGCCCGCCGCCACCGCGCCGCTGACGCTCAAGGACCACCCGGACCGGACGGTGGTCCTCGCCTCCCTGCTCCCGGGCGCCGCGCCGGCCATGGCCCGGGAGAGCGGCCAGGTGTGGCTGGGCCTCCAGGTGCAGCACCACTTCGGTGACCCCTCGCGCGACCTCGCGGCCGCGCTCGAGCGCGCCCTCGCGGCGGACGAGCCGGGGATCATCGGGCTCACCGACCCGCCTGCCACCGGCCCGCGGCTCCAGGACCTCGTCGTCGGCGACGAGCTGGACGTGACGGTGCACGAGGGCTTCGAGTACTGGCTGGCCGACCTCGAGGACACCTCCGGCATGGAGACCGCGCTGGAGCAGGCGAACGCCGCCGCCTCGCCGACGGCCCGGCTGACCGGAGTCGGCGCGGCGTACTGGACCAACGTCGGCACCAAGGAGCACCTGCGCTGGGTGATGCCCGAGCCCGAGGACCAGCTCCTCGACGCGCTCGCGCGGCTGCACGCGGCCGGCAAGGACGTGCTCGTGCCGGAGTCGCGCCTGGTCGGCATGTTCCGGGCCCACGGGCTGCTCGCCCCGGTGTGGGACCTCGCGGTCGGGACCGGCCCGGAGGCCCTCGAGGAGCCGGCCGACCGCTTCGCCCGGGACCTCGCCGAGGCGCTCGCGGACACCTCCGACCTGACGTCGGAGGAGCGCTCGGCACGCTCGGGCCTGGCCAACCGCCAGGTGACGATCCGCTAGTACCGGCGCAGGCGCTGGGCTCAGTAGCGGCGCAGCCGCCAGGACTGCAGTCGGGCGTAGCCCTTGACCGAGGCCCGCCGGACCCGTCGGAACGAGTACGCCGCGCGCGGCTCGCCGTCGGCCTCCTCGTCCTCCGCGGGCTCCTCGCTGCCCACCGTCCGCCCGGAGAGCGCCTCGTACGCGCCGCGGTCTACCAGGACCGTGCCGGGTCGGGCGAGCGAGGTGAGCCGGGCCGCGATGTTGACCGTCGGGCCGTAGACGTCACCGAGCCGGTTGACCACATCGCCGTACGCCACGCCGGCTCGGACGTGCGGGAACGCATCCTCCTCGTCGGCGCCACGGGCCACCATCTCCAGCGCCATCTCGGCACCGGCGACCGGGTCGTCGGCGACCACGAGCACCTCGTCGCCGATGTTCTTGATGATCCGTCCGCCGTGGTCGGCCGCGATGTCGGCGCAGATGTCCTCGAAGTCCTCGAGCCAGGCGACCAGCCCGGCCTCGTCCAGCGACTTGCTGCGCGAGGTGTAGCCGACGATGTCGACGAAGACCACGGCCTGCGGCACGGCCGGGGAGCCGGGCGAGTCGACGACGAGCAGCCGGCTCCCCGCGCTGGCCAGGTGGCGGCGCCAGACGTAGGCCTGCAGCGCCTCGACCCGGGGGAGGACGGTCTCGGCGAGCTCGGTGAGCTCCGCCGCCGGGTCGCTCGCCCCGCTCTCGAGGGCCAGGTCGGCCAGGAGCGACGTCTGCCACTCGGCGAGGCGGGCGAAGCTGCGCCCCCAGGTGCGCACCAGCGCCGCCTGCCGCTCCTCCCCGAGGATGCCGAGCTCGATCAGCTCGCTGCTCTGCCGCAGCGCGTCGACGTCGAGCTGGGTGAAGGCGACGTCGGTGTTCGAGGCGTGGGGGAAGCCGAGCCAGCGCCACAGCTGCTCGGCGACCTCCAGCGGTACGCCGGCCGCCTCGGCCACCTGCACGCGGGTGAGCCGGGGTGTCCCCTCCAGCAGGTAGGCCTCGACGGCCGCCGCCGGGTCGGGGGTCACGACAACCGCGACTCGACCACCGCGTCGAGGGCCTCGCGGAAGCGGGGCATCTCCTGGCGCAGCTTCTCGACCGCCTCGGCCGTGAAGTGGATCAGCTCGAGCGGGGTCAGCGCCACGATCGTGGCGGTGCGCAGCGAGTGGCCGACGATGGCCTTCTCGCCCATGATGTCGCCAGGACCGAGCTGGGCGATCTCCTCCTTGCCGCGACGCACGGAGACCCGGCCGTCGAGCAGGATGTAGGCCTTGTCGGCCGGCGTCCGTTCCGAGATGGGCGACCAGCCCTCGGGGAGGTGCACGCGGGTGCCGGCCGCACTGATGCGGGCGACCTCCTGCGGAGTGAAGTTCTCGAAGAACGAGACGCTCATGTCGTTCCTTCCTCACCGCGAACGGTGCGACGGGCCCCTCCCGCGGGCGATCCTCGCAGACGCCTGCCGGGGTGGGAAGGCGGGCGGCCCCCACGTGCGCGGGATCACCGTCCGGGGCTCCGCGCCGGGATGGGTCAGACGGCCAGCGGGTCGCGGCTGACCGGGCAGCTCATGCACCTCGGACCGCCGCGCCCCGAGCCGAGCTCCGAGCCGGCGATCCGGACGACCTCGATCCCGGCCGCCTCCAGCCGGTCGTTGGTCTCGACGTTGCGCTCGTAGGCGACCGCCACGCGGGGGGCGAGGGCGAGGGTGTTGTTCCCGTCGTCCCACTGCTCCCGCTCGGCGGTGACCGGGTCGAGGCCGGTGTCGATCTGGTGCAGCGCGTCGATCCCCATCGCCTTGGCCGCCGCGACCAGGAAGGGCTCCGCCTCGGCCACCTGCAGCCGCATCTCGCCGGGGTCGGCGTGCGCCTCGGCCGGGTCGGCCAGCGTGACGGCATGTGCCCGCAGGGAGTCCGCGACGTTCGGGTACATGATGATCTTGTCGACGTCGACCATCGTGCAGACCGTGTCGAGGTGCATGGTCGCCCGCTCCTGGGTGATCGGCACCGCCAGGACCGTGTGGGCGAGTCCGGCGTGGAAGACCTGGCGGGCCAGCCGCTCGACGCCCGCCGGCGTGGTCCGCTCGCCGACCCCGACGGCCAGCACGCCCGGCGCCAGGAGCAGGACGTCGCCGCCCTCGACGTACTCGTGGTGCCACCCGTGGATCTTCATGGTGCCGCGGAAGCGCGGGTGCTCGCTGTAGACGAGATCGGTCAGCTGGGTCTCCCGCTTGCGGGCGGGCATCGCGAGGGCGGTGACGGCGACCCGGTCGCGCACCCAGACGCTGGAGTCGCGGGTGAAGAGCAGGTTGGGCAGCGGGTCGACGAGGAAGTCGTCACTGGCCAGCAGCGAGGTGACCAGACCGAAGCCGCCGCGGACCTCGTCGTTGCGGATGCCGGCCGTGAGGTAGCCGGTCAGCTCCTCGGGCGAGGCGTCGGCCAGGAAGCGGCCGAGGTAGGAGCGCATGGTGTCGCCGAGGTGCAGCCCGGAGAGCGCCGAGGTGATCGCGTGGTTGCGCGCCACCTCGCTCTCCAGCGCCTCGGTGAGCAGCTCGGTCAGGTAGAGGACCTCGACGTCGCGCTCGCGCAGCGCCTCGGCGAAGGCATCGTGCTCCTCCTGCGCCCGGGCCACCCACGGGATGCCGTCGAAGAGCAGCTTGTCGTTGTTGCGGGGGGTGAGCCGCTTCAGCTCGGGCCCGGGGCGGTGGAGCACCACGGTCCGCAGCCGGCCGACCTCGCTGTCCGCACCGTGCGGTCTCCCGGCGGTCGTGGTGGACGTCATGGGGCCGACTCTAGGCGGGTCAGCGCAGCAGCTCCCAGAGCACCAGCGCCTCCAGGACCAGGCAGACCGCGGCGCCGGCGTAGAAGAGGACGTGCAGGGGGACGTAGCGCATCAGCGTCCGGCCCACGATCACCGCGAGCCCGCTCACCGCGAGCAGCGCGGCCAGCGCAC
Source organism: Nocardioides ureilyticus (assembly GCF_051280745.1). Taxonomy (NCBI): domain Bacteria; kingdom Bacillati; phylum Actinomycetota; class Actinomycetes; order Propionibacteriales; family Nocardioidaceae; genus Nocardioides; species Nocardioides ureilyticus. The sequence continues at coordinate 114,045 of NZ_JBNCOG010000003.1, forward strand.
CCGCGAAGACCGCGAGCGGCTCCTCGTACCGCGCGACCAGCGAGATCGTCAGCAGCTGGCTGAGGTCGCCCCACTCCGCGGCGAGGAGGACCAGGAACGACGCGAGCACCGCGCGCCAGCCGGTGGCCGGCTTGGCGCGGGCGGCGAGGTCCTCGGTCTCCACCTCGGCGTCGCGGTCCTTCTGGTGCGCCCGGGCCTCGCGCAGCAGCAGGACCGCGCCGACCATGAAGAGCGCCGCGGCCGCGACCTTGACGACCTCCTGCGGCAGGAACGACGCGGCGTGGCCGAGGAGCACCGCGATCGTCGTCTGCACCGCGAAGGCCAGGCCGACGCCCAGCCACACCAGCACCGGGCGGTAGCGGGTGGAGAGCACGAGCGTGGCCAGGAAGGTCTTGTCCGGCAGCTCGACGACGAAGATGGTGCCGAAGGCGATCGCCGCGACGGCGAGGTCCATGGGGTTCGCTTCCGTGGTGGGGGCGGGCGAGTCAGGCGCGGAACGGGTCGGCGGGGTAGACGCCGAGCACCTTGACGTCGGTCGTGAAGAAGGCCAGCTCCTCGAGCGCACGGGCGAGCCCCGGGTCGTCGGGGTGGCCGTCGACCTCCGCGAGGAACTGGGTGGCCGTGAACTCGCCGCCGACCATGTAGCTCTCCAGCTTGGTCATGTTCACGCCGTTCGTCGCGAAGCCGCCGAGCGCCTTGTAGAGCGCGGCCGGGAGGTTGCGGACGTTGAAGATGAAGCTGGTCATCACCGGGCCGCTGCCGCGCTCGGCCTCGACGAAGTCGCGGGAGAGCACCACGAACCGGGTGGTGTTGTGGTCCTCGTCCTCGACGTCCTCGGCGAGCACCTCGAGGCCGTAGATCTCCGCGGCCAGCGGCGGTGAGATCGCGGCCTGGGTGGGGTCGGCCGCCTCCGCCACCTCGCGGGCCGCGCCGGCGGTGTCACCGGAGATGACCGCGGTCAGCCCGTGCTCGCGGATCACCTTGCGGCACTGGCCGAGCGCGTGCACGTGGCTGTGCACCGTGCGGATGGTGGCCAGCGAGGAGCCCGGCACGCCCATCAGGTGGAACCGGATCCGCAGGAAGTGCTCGCCGATGATGTGCAGGCCCGAGCCGGGCAGGAAGTGGTGGATGTCGGCGACCCGGCCGGCGATGGAGTTGTCGATGGGGATCATCGCCAGGTCGGCCTCGCCCGACTCGACCGCGGCGAAGACGTCCTCGAAGGACGCGCACGGGACGGCCTCCCAGTCCGGGTAGTGCTGCACGCAGACGATGTGGGAGTTGGCACCGGGTTCGCCCTGGTAGGCGATGCGTCGGGCTTCGGGCACCCGCGCAGTCTAGGGTCGGCGGGTGGTCGCGCTGACGGTGCTCTCCCTGCTGGTCGCGGTCGTCGCCGTCGCGGCGGCGGTCCTGGCGGTCGTCGCCCTGCGACGCACCGCCCCCGCCCGCCGTACGCCGCCGGCCGACGCGCTCCCCGAGGACGTCCAGGGCCTGCGGCAGGAGGTGGCGGCGCTCCGGGCCGAGACCCAGGACAGCCTGCGCCACCTGGCGCTGGTGCGCTACGACGCCTTCGGCGACATGGGCGGGCACCTCTCGTGGTCGCTCGCGCTGCTCGACGACGCCGGCCACGGCATCGTGCTGACCTCCATCCACGGCCGCAGCGACTCCCGCACCTACGCCAAGAGCGTCAGCGCCTGGACGAGCGAGCAGCAGCTCTCCCCCGAAGAGGAGGAGGCGATCGCCTCCGCCCGGCCCTGACGCCGCGTGCTGCTGAGCGTGCGCCAGGGCGCACGGTGGACAGCACGAGGCGGGTACGGCGGCGGGCTCAGCGGGGCACGCGGACGAGCAGCCGCCCGTGGATGCACTCCATGCGCAGCTCGCAGCCCGGCCCGATCGAGTCGCCGTCCAGCTGCCGGGGCGTCTCCCGCTCGGCACGCACGACCACGGTGGAGCCCGTCTTGCGGTCGACGAGCTCGTCGGTGTGCGGCCGCTTGAGCATCACCCGCCAGGCCAGCGGCACCCAGGCGAGCACGTTGCGCGGGTGCAGGATCACCACGTCGAGCGTGCCGTCGTCGATCGCGGCGTCGGGCAGCAGCGGCATGCCGGCCTGCAGGAAGCCGACGTTGCCGACGACCACCGTGCGGGCCCGGTGCCGGGTGAACTCGCCGCCGTCGACGGAGATCTCGACCTTGACCGCCGGGAACATCAGCGACTTCAGGCCCGATGCGACGTAGGCGAGCCAGCCGACCCGCTTCTTCAGGTCCTCGTTGACGCCCTCCATGATCGCGGCGTCGAAGCCCATCCCGGCCATCACCATGAAGTGGGTGTCCGGCTCGATCCCGTCTCCCTCGACCTTGACGAGGTCGATGGCGCGGTCCTGCCCGTTCAGGCCGATGTCGATGGCCGAGCGGAGGTAGAGCGGGATGCCGAGGTTGCGGGCGAGCAGGTTGCCGGTGCCCGCGGGGATGATCCCGACCGGGATGCCGGTGCCGGCGAGCTCGGCACAGACCTCGCGCACGGTCCCGTCGCCGCCGCAGACGAGCACCAGGTCCGCGCCGTCCACGGAGGCCTGCTCGGCCATGCCCGCGCCGGGGTCCTCGACGGTCGTGTAGTGCCAGGCCGGCTCGGACCAGCCGCCCTCCACCGCCATCGTCCTGACGGTGGCGCGGAAGTCGTCGAGGTCCTCGACCTTGATCGGGTTGACCACGACGGCCAGGCGCTTGGCGGAGGTGTAGACCTCCGGCAGGGGCTCGCTGTGCACCGCGATGCTGCGGGGGAGCGGGTTGATGACGGCCAGTCCGAGCAGGACCAGCCCCGCACCGAGGAGCACCCCACCCACGACGTCCGAGGGGTAGTGCCGTCCCAGGAGCACCCGGTCGAGGAGGACCACGACCACGAAGAGCGCGATGCCGGCGTACAGCACGCGCCGCACGCTCGCGCGGCGGACCAGCATCGTGACCAGCACCACCGCCACGCCCCCCAGCGCGGTCGCCGAGGACGAGTGGCCGGAGGGGAACGACTTGGTGCTCAGCAGCGCCTCGGTGAGCTGCCACTCGGGCCGCTCGCGACCGATCCCGAGCTTCATGGCGGTCGTGGCCAGCGAGGCGGCGAGCATGACCGCGACCGTGAAGTACGCCGCTCGCCGGTGCTTCTTGAGGAACATCACCGCCGCGAGGAGGAGCGTCAGGACCGTCATGCCGAGCGTGGCGGTGAGCGTCTCGATCCACTGGAGCGCGTCGGTCAGCCACGGGCTCTCCACCGCCCAGGCCTGCGCGCGCCCGCCGCGGTCGTCGAAGGCCGTCAGGGGCCCCCAGCCCTGGACGACGCCGACCGCCAGGGCCGCGAGGGCAACGAAGCAGACGGCGGCCAGGCTCAGCTGGACGATGCGGGGACGGTCGAGCACGCGGGCCAGTATGACCGGCGCTCGGGTGGCGCCCGGAGCCCGTGCGGGGCGGACCCCGATAGCCTGCACGTCATGATCGACCCCCGGATCCTCCGCGACGACCCCGACCGCGTGCGTGCCGCCCAGGCCAAGCGGGGGCTCTCCGGCGACGTGGTCGACCGGGCCCTCGCCGCCGACGGCGCGCGCCGCTCGGCGATCAGCGCCTTCGAGTCCCGGCGCGCCGAGCAGAAGCAGCTGGGCAAGCAGGTCGCCCGCGCCCAGGGCGACGAGAGGGCCGAGCTGCTCGCGCGCACCAAGGCGCTGGCCGCGGAGGTCAAGGAGGCGGAGGCCGCCCAGGCCGCCGCCGAGGAGGAGTGGCAGGCGCTGCTCATGTCGCTGCCGAACCTCGCGGCCGAGGAGGCCCCCGAGGGCGGCGAGGACGACTTCATCGTGCTCGAGGAGATCGGTACGCCGCGCGACTTCGCCGCCGAGGGCTTCGAGCCCCGCGACCACGTCGAGCTCGGCCGGCTGCTCGGCGCGATCGACCTCGAGCGCGGCGCCAAGGTGTCCGGGTCGAGGTTCTACTTCCTCACCGGTGTCGGGGCGCAGCTGGAGCGCGCCCTCGTGGCGATGGCGATGGACCAGGCGGCCGAGGCGGGCTTCACCGAGGTGATCCCGCCGTCGCTGGTGCGGCCGCGGGCGATGGAGGGCACCGGCTTCCTCGGCCAGGCCGCCGACGACGTCTACCGGATCGAGGGCGAGGAGCTCTACCTGGTGGGCACCTCCGAGGTCCCGATGGCGGCGTACCACTCCGACGAGGTCCTCGACGCCGAGACGCTGCCGCTGCGCTACGCCGCGTTCAGCCCGTGCTTCCGCAAGGAGGCGGGCTCGCACGGCAAGGACACCAAGGGGATCATCCGGGTCCACTGGTTCGACAAGGTCGAGATGTTCGTCTACTCCACGCTCGAGGACGCCGACGCGGAGCACCAGCGCCTGCTGGGCTGGGAGAAGCAGTTCCTCGACAAGCTCGAGCTCGCCTACCGGGTCATCGACGTCGCGGCCGGCGACCTGGGACTGTCGGCGATCCGCAAGTTCGACTGCGAGGCGTGGATCCCGACGCAGGGCAAGTACCGCGAGCTCACCTCGACCTCCAACTGCACCGAGTTCCAGTCCCGCCGCCTCGACATCCGGGTCCGCCGCGACGGCCAGGTCCGGCCTGCGGCCACCCTCAACGGGACCCTCACCGCCATCCCGCGCGCGATCGTGGCGCTCCTCGAGACCCACCAGCAGGCCGACGGCTCGGTCCGGGTGCCGGCCGCGCTGCAGCCGTACCTCGGCGGGCGTGAGGTCCTGGAGCCGGTGACGCGCCCGTGAGCGCCGTCCCGCCCGGCACCGACGGGTGGCGCCCGGAGGTCGTCGCCCTCGACATCGACGGCACCCTGCTGAAGTGGGTGGAGGGCGCCGGCACCACCCACGAGGAGATCGCCCCGGCGGTCTACGACGCCGTGCAGCGCGCCCGTGCCGCCGGCGCCCACATCGTCCTCGCCTCCGGACGCTCGCCGCACGGCATGACCAGGGTCGCCGACCTGCTCGACCTGCACGACGGCCCGGAGGCCAGCGGCGGCGCCGAGCCGCTGTGGGTGGTGGCCTCCAACGGTGCGGTCGTCTTCCGCTACCCGCCGATGGAGGTGGTGCACGAGGAGACCTTCGACGCCGCGCCGGCGGTCCGGGCGGTCCTCGAGCGGCACCCGAACGCGCTGGTCGCCGTCGAGGAGCGCGGCGTCGGCTACCGGGTCAGCGCGCCGTTCCCCGACGGGGAGCTCAGCGGCGACCTCATCGTCACCGCCGTGGACGAGATCGTCTCCGGCCCGGTCAGCCGGGTCATCGTCCGAGACCCCGAGGCCACCGCGGACGACTTCGTCGCGCTGGCCGAGGAGCTGGGCCTGCACGGGACCAACTACATCGTCGGCTGGACGGCGTGGCTCGACATCGCCCCGGTGGGCGTCTCGAAGGCGTCCGGGCTGCAGCACGTGGTCGACCGGCTGGGCGTCGCGGCGCAGGACGTGCTCGCCATCGGCGACGGCCGCAACGACATCGAGATGCTGGCGTGGGCCGGCCGGGGCGTCGCGATGGGGCAGGCCGTCGAGGCGGTCCGCGCGGTGGCCGACGACGTCACGGCAGACGTCTACGAGGACGGAGCCGCCCAGGAGATCGCCCGCTGGTTCCGAGACGGGCGCAGCACGCCCTCCTCAACCCAAGGGTTCTAGGCGTGAGCGAGCAGGCGGCCCCGGCGCTGCCGGCGCTGCTCACCTCCGAGCGGCTGCGGCTGCCGCTGTGGACGGCCGCGGAGGTCGCCGACATCCGCGCCGGCCGCCGCCGGGCCGAGTGGCACCGCGACTTCCCCCGCCGCGAGGACGCCGACGCGGCGACCCTCTGGGTGGAGGGCGACCCGTGGGGGCCGCGCTCCATCGTCCGGGGGAGCACCGTGCTCGGCTCGATCGGCTTCTTCGGCCCGCCCAGCGGCGAACCGCTGGAGGTGGAGGTCGGCTACGGGCTGGTCGGCGAGGCGCACGGCTACGGCTTCGCGACCGAGGCCCTGCGCACCCTGCTCGCCGCGACCGACGCCGCTGGGGTCAAGGTCCGGGCGGCGGTCGCGCCCGACGACCGGGCCGGCATCCGGGTGCTCGCCGGAGCCGGCTTCACCGAGCTGCGCGGCTCCGACGAGGACGGCAACCTGGTCATGGCCCGCCCGGTCCCGTGACCCTCCCGCGGCTGGTCGCCACCGACCTCGACGGCACCCTGGTGCGCTCCGACGGCACGGTGTCGGACTACACCGCCGACGTCCTGGCCCGGGTCGAGGCCCTGGGCGTGCCCGTCGTCTTCGTCACCGGCCGCCCGCTGCGCTGGGCCGAGGACGTCTTCGAGCACGTCGGCGAGCACGGCCTGGCGATCATCTCCAACGGCGCCCTCGTGTGGGACGTCGCTCGGGAGCGGGTCCACCTCGAGCGGCCGATCCCCACCGACCTCGCGCTCGAGGTCTGCCGCGAGGTGCGCGCCGCGGTGCCGGGCACGGCGTACGCGGTGGAGCACCTCGACGGCATCGCGCTGGAGCCGGAGTTCGTCGAGCGGTACGCCGTGCCCGGCGGGGCCCGCCGGGCGCCGGTGGAGCAGCTGCTCGCCACCCCGCCGCTCAAGCTGCTGGTCCGCCACGAGGAGCTCGCGCCGCAGGAGTTCTGGGACGTCGTGGAACGCGTCAACGCGGGCCGGCTGGTGACGACCTGGTCCTCCGCCGGCACCCTGCTCGAGGTCAGCGGGCCGGGGGTGACCAAGGCCTCGACGCTGGAGCTGCTCTGCGACGACCTGGGAGTGGCGGCCGCGGACGTCATCGCGTTCGGCGACATGCCGAACGACCTGCCGATGCTGCGCTGGGCCGGTACGGCGTACGCCATGGCCGACGCGCACCCCACCGTGACCGCCGCCGCCACCCACGTCGCGCCCGGCCACGACGAGGACGGTGTGGCACGGGTGCTGGCTGGTGTCTTCGGGCTCTGATCTGTTTCGATGCTCCCCGTGCTGGCCCTCCGACGCTCCCTCGCCGCCGCGTTCCTCGCGGCCGCCGCGGGCGTCGCCGTGCCCGCGACACCGGCCGTGGCAGCGCCCGGCGACTGCGCCGTCGGCACCACGCAGAGCCACACGCGCGCCGCGCAGGCGGTCTTCAGCGGCACGGTGACCGACGTCGAGCGCGGGCCGTCCGTCGGCAGCGACGTGACCTACCGGCACACGGTCGAGGTCGAGCGGGTCTGGAAGGGCGGCATCAGCGTGGAGACCGCGCAGGTCACCACGGCCGGCGCCCGGGCGGAGTGCGGACTGGGGCGCCTGCCGGAGGGCAGCGAGGTGCTGTTCTTCGTCTCACGCGCCAACGGGACGTGGGCGGCCTCCGGCGACGGCGGCACCGCGCCGGCCTCGGACCGCCTCGTCGGTCAGGTGACCCGGCTGCTCGGCTCCGGCCGCTCACCCGTCCCGCCCGCGCCGCAGACCGCGCAGTTCACCCGCGTGGCCGACGGTGCGCCGGCCGCGTTCACCCGCACCGCGGCCCCGGGGGTCGCGATGGTGATCGTCGGGCTGCTCGGCCTGCTCCTCGTGCAGCGACTCGGCCGCCGCTGAGCCCAGGCGTGGCCGGCCGGCCGCTCGCGGCTCCGGGGTCACCCGAATCGCGCGGCTCTGGGGTCACCCGACTCGCGCAATCGAACGGTTCTGGTGGGCGCCCGCCTCAGAGGTACATGCCGCCGGAGTCGCCCGGCGTGGGCCCGGGCGCACCGGGCATGCCGGGCCCCTGGCCGGGACCGGCACCGGGCGCCTGACCGGGCGCCTGACCCTGGGGGAGCGCCCGCCGGATCTGCTCGAACTGGGCACGCGCCGCCATCTGCTGGGCGTAGATCGCGGTCTGGATGCCGTGGAAGAGCCCCTCCAGCCACCCGACCAGCTGCGCCTGCGCGATCCGCAGCTCTCCCTCCGACGGCGTCGACTCCTCGGTGAAGGGCAGTGCGAGCCGCCCGAGCTCCTCGACGAGCTCGGGCGCCAACCCGGCCTCGAGCTCCTTGATCGAGGAGGCGTGGATCTCCTTGAGCCGGTTCCGACTGGCCTCGTCGAGCGGCGCCGCCTTCACCTCCTCGAGCAGCTGGCGGATCATGCTGCCGATGCGCATCACCTTCGCCGGCTGCTCGACCAGCTCGGTGACCGAGCGCGGGTCGTCGCCGTCGCCGTCCCCGTCGCCCTCCCCGGCGCCCTGCTCCTGGCCCTGCGGCTGCAGCGCAGACGCGGGCACCGAGCCCATGGGCTGGCCATCGGGGCCGATGATGACGACGTGCTGCTCCTGCTCATCTGGCTGACCGGTCATGCCCAGAACCTAGCCGTCAGACGGTGAGCACGATCTTGCCGGTGTGCTCCCCGGACTCCATCAGCTCGTGGGCGCGGGCCACGTCCTCGAGCGGCATCGAGCCGTGGACCACCGGCTTCACCGACCCGTCGGCGAGCAGGGGCCACACGTGCTCGACGACCGAGGCGCAGATCGCCGCCTTGCCCTCGACCGGCCGTCCGCGCAGCGAGGTGGCGATGACCGCGCCCCGCTTGGCCAGCAGCGCGCCGAGGTCGAGCTCGGCCTTGGTCCCGCCCTGCATGCCGATGACGACCAGCCGGCCCTCCACCGCGAGCGCGTCGACGTTGCGCGCGAGGTACTTCGCGCCCATGTTGTCGAGGATGACGTCGGCGCCGGCCCCCTCGGTGTGCTCCTCGACCGCCGCCACGAAGTCCTCGTCGCGGTAGTTGATGGCGACGTCCGCGCCGAGCTCACGGCAGTACGCCAGCTTCTCGGCCGTGCCGCTGGTCGTCAGCACCCGCGCGCCCCTGGCGGCGGCGAGCTGGATGGCGAAGGTCCCGATGCCACCGGCGCCCCCGTGGACGAGCAGCGTCTCGCCCGGCTGCAGCCCGGCGACCATGTAGACGTTCGACCACACGGTGCACGCGACCTCCGGCACGGCGGCCGCCGTGACCAGGTCCAGCCCCTCCGGCACCGGCATCACCTGCCCGGCCGGTACGACCACCCGTGAGGCGTAGCCGCCCCCGGCGAGCAGCGCACACACCTCGTCGCCCACCGACCAGGCCTCGACGCCCTCGCCGACCGCGGCCACCGTGCCGCTGCACTCGAGGCCGATCACGTCCGACGCCCCGGGCGGCGGGGGGTAGAACCCGCGCCGCTGCAGCAGGTCGGCCCGGTTGACCGCGGTCGCGGCCACGGCGATGGCCACCTCGCCCGGGCCGGGCTCGACGTCGGGCAGGTCCTGGACGCTGAGGACGTCGGGGCCGCCGGCCCCGTCCGCGATCACGGCTCGCATGCCGCCCACCCTAGGGAGTGGCCGAGGGCCCCGCCTGCCGCGGTGCGGTCCAGGGTTCGGCCCCGGGCCTTCAGTCCAGGGCGTCGCCGGCGTGGTCGACGCCGCTGTCGTCGGGCACCGGGTCGTCGATGTCGTCGGGGTCCGGCGCGCCGGCGGGCCGGTCCCAGGCCTCCGCGAGCTGCTGCGCACGGGCGGCGAGCCTCTCCACCTGCTCCGGGTCGGCCCCGGACGCGCCCGCGGCGTAGCCCAGCAGGTACGCCGTCACGGGTGCCGCGGGGCGCTCGACCCGGTGGGCGGCGATCCGGGCGAGGTCGAGGACGAGCCCCTCGTCCATCTCCTGGTCCACGTCGAGCACGTCGCTGAGCTCGTCGATCCAGTCGTGGAGGTTCACGGATCCCACCCTGGCGAGGCCCGCCGGTGGCCGCAAGACCGGAAGGGATGGTCAGAGGTCGCGCAGGTCGGCCCAGGTGTCGAGGTCGCGGTGCTCGTGGCCGGTGGGGGCCACCTCGACGAGGTCCAGCGGCGCGAGCAGCCGGTGCAGGGGTGCGCCGTGCTGCTCCTCGTGCCCGGGTCGTACGGCGTCGAGCCGCGCCGTGTCGAGGACCAGCGCCAGCTGCCGCCGGCCGTCGGGGTCGACCAGCGCGGCCCCGTCCCGGCCCGCTGCAGCCTCGTGGAGCCGCCGCACGGTCGCAGCCGTCACGCGTGGCATGTCGACGGCGAGCACGGCCAGCCGCGGGGTGGGGTGCAGGAGGGCGTCGCGACCGGTCAGCAGGCCGGCGACCGGGCCGCCGTACCGGGGGCTCTCCCGGGTGAAGGTCACGGGCCGCTCGGTGGGCACCGGGTCGCCGACGACCACCACCTCGGCCGCGTCGACCAGCGCGTCGAGGGCGTGGGCGAGCAGGGTGCGGCCGTCGAGCTCGACCGACGCCTTGTCCACGCCGTCGAGCCGCGCCGCCCGCCCGCCGGCGAGCACGACGGCGGAGAAGCTCTCCAGCAGACCGGCACCCACGTCGCGATCCTCCCGCACCCTGCCGTGAGGTGGCACCCTGGGGACGTGCGCTCCCCGGTCCGTGTCGCCCTCGTCCAGGAGGCCTCCGGCCTCGACCCCGACGTCAACCGCGCCGCCCTCGACCGCCTCGTGCCGGCCGGGGCGGACCTCGTGGTCCTGCCCGAGGCGTTCGCCCGCGACTTCGGCGAGGCGGGCTCCGACGTCAGCCCGTACGCCGAGCCGCTGGACGGTCCGTTCGCCACCGAGGTGGGACGGGTGGCCGGTGAACGGGGGGCGACCGTGGTCGCCGGGATGTTCGAGACCGGCCCCGACCCGGACCGGCCCTACAACACGCTCGTCGCGCGCGGGGCGGAGGAGGCGGCCTACCGCAAGGTGCACCTCTACGACTCCTTCGGCTACCGGGAGTCCGACCGGCTCACGGCCGGTCCGCCCGAGCCGGTGCTGGTCGACGTCGCGGGGACGACGGTGGGCCTGATGACCTGCTACGACCTGCGCTTCCCCGAGCTGGCGCGGCTCCTGGTCGACCGGGGCGCGGAGGTGCTGGTGGTGCCCGCGGCCTGGGTCGCCGGCGAGCGGAAGGTCGACCACTGGCGGACGCTGGTGCGCGCCCGGGCGATCGAGAACACCGTCTTCGTGGTCGCGTGCGCCCAGCCGGCTCCCCGCTACTGCGGCCACTCCATGGTGGTCGACCCGCTCGGGGACGTCGTCGCCGAGGCGGGGGACGGTGCCGAGCTGCTCACCGCCGAGCTCCACCCCGACGCGCTCGTCGCCGCCCGGCGTACCAACCCCTCGCTGGCCAACCGTCGTCTGTAACGTTGCCCGCCATGCCCAGGACCGCTCCCCGCCGCCGCGCCGAACGGCCGGAGCGCCCGACGCGGGCCGGCGGGCGCGATGCCCGCGGCTCGGGCAGCTCGGGCGGCTCGGGCAGCTCGGCCGGGGCCGGACGCCGCTGGGCCGTGGCCGTGCCGCACCCCAGCGGGCGGCGGAAGGCACTGATCGCGTTCGTCGTGGTCCTCCTCGCCCTCGGCGGCCTGGTGGCCGGCATGGTCCCCGCCGGGCCCGGTTGGCTTCCGGACGTCTCGGCCGTGGCCGTCGCGACGACGTACACGTGGGCCCTCGCGGCGCGGACCGGCGGCCGGCCGCTGCTCTTCGGCGGGCTGACCCTCGCCATCGGCGTGGCGGTGCTCGTCCTGGACCAGGCCGCCCTGCGCACCGGCGCCGCCGTGCTCACCTGCGCGGTGGCCTCCGTGCTGGCGGTGATGGCCACCGTGCCCGCGCGGACGTTCCTGGCGGCGGCGCGGGAGTGCGGCTTCGCGCTGCTGGTCGCCGCGGTGGGTGCGCTGGCGGTCGTGGGGCTGGAGCCGCGGATCACGGTGCTGCGCTTCGAGTACGTCACGCTGGGCCTGGCGCTGCTCGGGGCGTTCCTGGTGGTCCACCGGCTCGGGGCCGGCCTGCACGGCCTGGGCCGCCGAGGCCTGGTGACCGTGGTCATCGGGTCGGCGGTGCTCGCCCTCGCGCTCGCCTACGCCGAGGTGCTGCGCCGCTACGGGACGCCCGGGCTGGTGACCTCGCTGCTCGACGGCGTGCGGTGGAGCCGGGAGAACCTCGGGGCGTTCCCGCGGCCGCTCGAGGCGCTCCTGGGCGTGCCGGCGCTGGTCTGGGGCTGCCACATGCGGGCCCGCCGTCGTCAGGGCTGGTGGGTCTGCGCCTTCGGTGTCTGCGCGACGGTGCCGGTCGCCAACGCGCTGGCCAACCCGGCGGTCACGCTGCTGGAGTGGGCGCTGTCGATCGCGTACGGCGCGCTGGTCGGCCTAGTCCTCGGGTACGCCGTGATCCGCACCGACCTCGCGCTCACCGGCCCCCGTGGCCGGCGCTCGCGCCGGGCCGAGGAGGCCGCGGCCGGCCGGCCCGAGCCCCGCCGTACCGACGCGCTGCTCTGACGTTCCTCCGGGACGGGTGGGGCGCCAGGGGCGTCAGGGGCGTCAGTGGCGCAGCTGCACCAGCACGTCGCCCTCCTGGACGACGTCGCCCGGGGCGACCTTGACCGCCTCGACGGTGCCGGCGTGCTCGACGACGACGGGGATCTCCATCTTCATCGACTCCAGCAGCACCACGGTGTCGCCCGGCGCGACCACGGTCCCGGGCTCGACGACGACCGTCATCACGTTCGCCACCATCTCCGCGACGATCTCGGTCACCTGCACGCGCGCCATGGTGGCGACGGTAGCCGTTACCGACGGGTACTCCGCGCCCGTGACCGCGGTGCTGCCCACGGCCCCCCATCGACGGGCGCCTGGCAGAGGGGGCGGGATTCGAACCCGCGGTAGGTCTCCCTACGACCGCTTTCAAGGCGGTTCCGATCGGCCACTCCGGCACCCCTCCATGCCACCCCGGCGGGCCGCGGCGGCGCCTCGGAGTCTAGACGCGGGCGCCCGCACCCCGCGCGGCGGCGGTGCGGCGCCGCGGAGGACAATCGATCCCATGACCAGTGCGCCGTCCACCGACTACCGCCTCGCCCCGTCGATGGTGGCGCGCCTCGTGGGAGCGGCGCTGGTGCTGCTCGCCGTCGTGGTCCTCGCCGGCACGGGCGTCGTCGCGGCGACCGGGGCCGGGCTCGACGCGCTCGTGGTCCTCGCCGCGCTCGGCGTGCTCGCCGTCCTCGGCCTCGCCTGGTGGCTGCGGACGGGCCTGGCGGTGGTCCGCTTCGACGCCGACGGCTACCGGGTCCGGCTGGTCCGCGGCGCGGGCGTGCGCAGCGCCGGGTGGAAGCAGGTCAAGGAGGCCGCCACGGCCTCGCCGCGCGGCATCCCCTGCGTCGTCCTGAAGCTCGCCGACGGCGGCACCACCACCATCCCCGTCGAGGTCCTCGCCGTCGATCGCGAGGAGTTCGTGCGCCAGCTCCAGCAGCGGCTGCGCGACGCCGAGGGCCTGCGTCCGCTCTGACCCTCGCCCCGTGACCACCATGCGGTGTGGTGCCCTGATTGGCCGCGCCGGGCCGACGCCTTGTAGCCTGACGGGGCTGTCGGGGAGGCGTCGCCTAGTCCGGTCTATGGCGCCCGCCTGCTAAGCGGGTTTGGGGCTACAACCCCATCGAGGGTTCAAATCCCTCCGCCTCCGCCAGCCCGGCCCCCGCGTGGCTCAGACCGCGCGGGGGCCGCCGGCATTTGTGGGCGGTCAGGCCGGCGCGGGCGGCGTGACCAGCGCGACTGCAAGTTCTTGCAATGCACGTTCTTGAGGCAGCGGTCCTTGTTTCCCGACCCCAGACGATGCCCACACTGGAGGGCAGGCCTGTTCGGGCCCGTAGGACACGCAACAGTGGAGGGACCATGACGTTCGCACGGAAGGTCGCGATCGCAGTACTGGCCGGGACGATGGGTCTCGGCATCATCGGGGTCTCGGCCCCGGCGCAGGCCGACACGACCTGGGGATACGTGATCGCGCCGATCACCGGCAGGTAGACCACCACCCCGCCCGGACCCCGGCGGCGTCCACCCCCAAGACACGCCGCCGCAGCCTTCCCCACGGCGCGCGGTCCCGGGCCCACGAGGCCAGCGACACAGGCGAGTACGCCGAGGTCGCTGGCCTCGTCGCGTCTACCGCTCGGCCGGCGCCTCGCCGGCTCGGCCTTCGCCCTCGAGCCGGCCGATGTAGTACCCGAGTTGGAACCGGGTCGCCGCCTCGAACTCCTCCTTGAGGTCGGCGACGTAGCCCGCGTAGGTGCGCGGGCTGACCCCGAGCCGCTTCGCCGAGACGGGGTCGGGATGGCCCTCGACGAGCATCCGCAGCGTCGACGCGCGCTGCTCGTCGGCGATGTCCTTGAGCAGCGTGGCGTCGCGGCTGGTGAAGGGCCGGGCCCGTGCCCACGAGCGCTCGAAGACGTCGACCAGGTAGGCCACCACCGAGGGCTCCCGCACGGCCAGCGCCACGCTCAGGTCGTCTCCGCTGGGGATGACCGCGACCCGCCGGTCGATCACGATCATCCGGTTGAAGAACTCGTCGAGCGTCCGGACCTCCGCGCCGCGGGCGGTGACCTCCGCGACGTACGCCCGGGTGGGCGAGCTGCGGCGGGCGCTGTGCTGGTAGAGCGTGCGGATCCGGGCGCCCCGCTCCAGCAGCGCCGTGTCGCGCTCCAGGCCGACCCCGAGGAGCTCGAGGTTGCGCCCGGTCTGCGGCTGCGCCGTGAGCGCCTCCTCCTGGCACTCGGCGACCAGCGCGGCGAGGAAGGGCTCGATCGCCTCGGCGCGCAGGTAGGTGAACGGTCCGACCTCGGCAGCCCGGGGAGCCTGCCTCCAGGCCTGCCCGAGCGCGTGCAGGTCCGCCGACCAGGCGGCTGACTCCCCGAGCAGCCGGACGCCCTCGCGCGCCAGCGGGGAGGCGACCCGCGGCAGCGTGTTCGCAGGGTCCTCGGCGACCCACGTGTCGCCGTCGCGGCCCACGAGCCCCAGTCGCAGGAGCTGCTCGAACGCCGCTCGGCGCGGCCCGCCCTCGGCGATCCGCTCGTCGTCGGCGGGCAGCCCCCCGGCAGCCAGCAGCTCCTCGTACAGCGGAGCCGACTCCCTCTCGAAGAGCCGGCGCTCCTGCACGTCGTCCTCGGGCACCGGCCCTCCCTCTCCTCCGCGCCCCGGCACGCTCGTCCGCCCCCGGGGCGGTCATCGTGGCACAGGGGCGGAGGGACGGTGGACGCAGACAGGGCCCCGTCCGTGCGGACGGGGCCCTGTCGTGCGGCTGGTCACAGCCCGAGGCGCGCCTTGAGGCCGTCGAGCTCGGTCCACAGCACGGCGGGGAGCTGGTCGCCGAACTTCTCGAACCACTCCTGGATCTGCGGGATCTCGGCCTTCCACTCCTCGGCGTCGACGGCCAGCGCACGGCGCAGCACGTCCTCGGACACGTCGAGGCCGTCGATGTCGAGGGCGCCCGGAGCGGGGACGTGGCCGATCGGGGTCTCCTCGGCGGCGGCCTGGCCGTCGATCCGCTCGACGATCCACTTCAGCACCCGGCTGTTCTCACCGAAGCCCGGCCACAGGAAGTCGCCCTCGTCGTCGCGGCGGAACCAGTTGACGTAGAAGATGCGGGGCAGCTTCGCGGCGTCGTTCTCCTTGCCGACGTTGATCCAGTGGCTGAAGTAGTCACCGGCGTTGTAGCCGATGAACGGCAGCATCGCCATCGGGTCGCGGCGGACCACGCCGACCGCACCGACCGCGGCGGCGGTGGTCTCGGAGGAGAGCGTGGCGCCGAGGAACGTGCCGTGGGTCCAGTCACGGGCCTCGAAGACGAGCGGGATGGTCGTCTTGCGGCGGCCGCCGAAGAGGATGGCGTCGATCGGGACACCGCGCGGGTCGTCGTACTCCGGCGCGAGGATGTCGCACTGCTTGATCGGCGTGCAGTAGCGGCTGTTCGGGTGGCTGGAGAGCTCTCCCGTCTCTGCAGCGGACTCCGGCGTCCACGGCTCGCCCTTCCAGGACGTCGCCTGGGCCGGCGGGTTCTCCAGGCCCTCCCACCACACGTCGCCGTCCTCGGTGAGGGCGACGTTGGTGAAGACCGAGTTGCCCTTCTCGATGGTCCGCATCGCGTTCGGGTTGGTGTGGTAGTTCGTGCCCGGCGCGACGCCGAAGAAGCCGTACTCGGGGTTGACCGCCCACAGGCGGCCGTCCTCGCCGATGCGCATCCAGGCGATGTCGTCGCCGAGGGTCTCGACCTTCCACCCGGGGATGGTGGGCTCGAGCATGGCGAGGTTGGTCTTGCCGCAGGCGCTCGGGAACGCCGCGGCGACGTACTTCACGACGCCCTCGGGGCTGGTGAGCTTGAGGATGAGCATGTGCTCGGCGAGCCAGCCCTCGTCGCGGGCCATCACGCTGGCGATGCGCAGCGCGTAGCACTTCTTGCCGAGCAGCGCGTTGCCGCCGTAGCCGGAGCCGAAGGACCAGATGCCTCGCTCCTCGGGGAAGTGCACGATGTACTTGGTGTCGTTGCACGGCCAGGCGACGTCCTGCTCGCCCTCGGCGAGGGGGTGGCCGACGGAGTGGACGGCCTCGACGAACGGCGCGTCGAGCTCCTCCATCCTCCGCAGGACGTGCGTGCCCATGCGGGCCATGACGCGCATCGAGGCGGTGACGTACGCCGAGTCGGTGATCTCGACGCCGAACATCGGCTTCTCGGCCTCGAGGTGGCCCATCACGAACGGGATGACGTACATGGTCCGGCCCCGCATGCACCCGCGGTAGAGGTCGCGCATGAGCGACTTCATCTCGTCGGGGTCCATCCAGTTGTTGGTCGGACCGGCGTCCTTCTCGTCCACCGAGCAGATGTAGGTCCGGTCCTCGACGCGGGCGACGTCGATCGGGTCGGAGGCGGCGTAGAAGGAGTTGGGCTTCTTGTCCGGGTTGAGCCGGGTGAAGGTGCCCGTGGCCTCGAGGGCGCGAGTGAGCTCGTCCCACTCCTCGTCGCTGCCGGTGCACCAGTGGATGCGGTCCGGCTCCATGATCTCGGCCCACGTCGCGACGAAGTCGGCGATGCCTCGGTGGGTGGTGGGTGCCTGATCGGTCGGTGCCTGCGTCTCGGCGGTCATAGCCTGGGTTCCCTCTCGCGCATTCGCGGTGGCTCCCTCGCCGGGCGCCGCCGGCCGTCGAGCGTATCGACGGTGTGTCGTGGAGTTGCTTGTGTTCGTCGGCCTCGGTGGCGGCGACTGCTTGTGGTGCCCCGCCGCCGGAGGACCCGGCGCCGAGGTGGGGCGAGGCTACCCCCGCCCTCGACCAGTCACCATTGGATCGTTCAACGACCCGTGGTCCGGGTCACACCGAGCGGTCGAGGCCTGTCAATGGCACGTCCGGGTGGTCAGGCCGGGGGCCCGGTGGGTACGTCGGCCAGCCGGACGGGTACTCGCCCCGTATGTCCAGTCATGCCGTCCACCTCGCCGAGGTGCTGGCCGTGGTCGTGGCCGTCGTCGGCCTCGTCGTCGCCGTGCTGTCCGCCCGGATCCGGCGGCTGCCGCTCTCCGAGCCGTTGCTGGCCGTCGGGGCCGGGGTGCTCGTGGGGCCGCAGGTCCTCGGGTGGCTCGACGTCCACCCGATCACGGAGGACGGCCGGGTGCTCCACCACGCGGCCGCCGTCCTCCTCGCGCTGTCGGTCATGGCGATCTCCCTGCGCTACCCGTTCCGGGACGGCCTGCGGCACTGGCGGCCGCTCGCGCTGCTGCTCCTGGTGGTGATGCCGCTGATGGCGCTGGCCACCGGCGCGCTGGCCTGGACCGTGCTCGGCGTGCCGGTCGCGGCGGCGGCGGTCCTGGGCGCGGCGCTGTGCCCGACCGACCCGGTGCTCGCCTCGAGCGTCGTGACAGGTGATCCCGCGAAGAAGACACTGCCCGGCCGCACCCGGCTGCTCCTGTCCTGGGAGTCAGGCGCGAACGACGGCCTGGCGCTGCCCCTCGTCGTCGCTGCGCTCGCGCTGATGCCCCACCTCGGCGGCGGCGCGGCGACCACCGAGATCCTCCGGGCCGTCCTCGGTGGCCTGCTGCTCGGCGTGGTGGTTGGCGAGATCGCCTCCCGGGCGATCAACGCCGGCGAGGAGCACGGTGCGGCGAACGGCACCCCGATCGTCGTCTTCACCCTGGTGCTCGCCATCGGCGTGCTCGCGGCCGCGCGGCTGCTCCACGTGGGCAGCGTCCTGGCCGTCTTCGTGACCGGCATGGTCATCAACCTGCGCACGCGCGGGGACGACCGCATCCGGGCGCTGACGTTCGACGAGGCGCTCAACCGGTTCGCGGGACTCCCCTTCTTCGCCCTCCTCGGGGCCGCGCTGCCCTGGGCGGAGTGGCAGCGGATCGGGTGGGGCCCGATCCTGCTCCTCGCCGTCGCGGTGCTGCTCCTCCGGCGACCGCCGTGGCTGCTGGCCCTCGCGCGGCCGCTGCGGCTGCCGCGGGCGGACGCGGTCTTCCTCGGCTGGTTCGGGCCGATCGGCGTCTCGGCGATCTTCTACCTCACCGAGGTCGGCCACCGCGGAGCGAGCGCCACGGTCGTCGCGGCCGGCACCGCCGTCGTCTTCGTCAGCGTGCTCGCGCACGGCTTCAGCTCCGACCCGGGCCGCCGCCTGTACGCCGCCCGTGTCGGTCACCGGGGCGAGGCGGAGGAGCAGCACGGCGGAGGAGACTGATTTCGGCTTCCCCGCCGCGGTCGGCTACTCTCTTCCGAGTCGTGCGCGCGAGCGTGGCGACGGGCGCCCGTAGCTCAACGGATAGAGCATCTGACTACGGATCAGAAGGTTTGGGGTTCGAATCCCTACGGGCGCGCAGGACGAAACGGCCCTTCACCAGCGGAGACGCGGGTGGGGGGCCGTTTCCTTTGTTCGCACGCGGTCCCGTTGCGCTCATCACCTGCCACCCGTTCGGACGCAGCCTTCCGCATGTGCGCCTGGCGGGTCGGCAGCGGCGGCACCTCGATAGGGCGCAGCGGCGAGGCCGGCGTGCTGGCTCGGCTTGCGCCCGCCGTGGACGTGGTCGTGAAGGTGAGTGCTTCCTCATGTGGGACTCACCGGTGCCTCACGTGGGGCCGGAACGTTGCAGAGGTAGGTCCCGATCGATCCGACGATCCACCAGGAGGATCCATGAACCGCACCGCCACGCTCGCGCTCGGCCTCGTCGTCCCTGCCGCCCTGACCGGCACGGTGCTGACCGCGCCAGCGGCGCACGCCGACGACCGTGTCTGCCGAGGCACCATGGGCGCGAAGCAGCTCGACGACGACGTCGTCGTGCCGAAGGGCGCAACCTGCACGTTGGTCGGGACGCGCATCGGCGGCAACGTCCTCGTCCGTGGCAACGGCACCCTCCACGCCAAGGGTGTCAAGGTCGAGGGCAACATCCAGGCAGAGAACCACAAGCGGGTCGTGGTGCGGCACCGGAAGGTCGACGGCAAGGTGAGGAGGTCGCGCATCGGCGGCAACGTCCAGCTCGAGCAGGGCGGCGGAGGCAAGGTGCTCCGCACCGTGCTCGACGGCGACATCCAGCTCTTCTCGAACCGCGGCAAGCTGGTGGTCCGTCGCAACGTCGTCGATGGCAACCTCCAGTGCAAGAGCAACGCCCCCAAGCCCGTGGGAGGCCGCAACAAGGTCGAGGGCAACAAGGAGGACCAGTGCAAGGCTCTGTGAGCCGACGCCCGTTCAGCCGGAGGATCGCGGACGTCAGCGCGGGAGTCCTACGCTGACGTCCGCGGAGCGCTACGAGTAGCGGTGGCTCTTCGCGGCGTGCCCGTGCTCGCGGGTGCAGGTGCGCCCGTTCATCGAGCGATGGCCGCACAGTGCGTCGGCGGCCGGGGTCGGAGGAGCCGGATCGGCCACCGGGGCCGGTGCGGGTCGAACCGCTGGCCTGGCGGGTCTGCGGGTCCCTGTCGACCTGGCCGACATCTCGTCGTACCGCGCCTCCCGCATCGCGCGCAGCGCTGCTTCCTTGCTCATCTCGTGATCACGTCATGAACCTAGGCGGTCCCACCGACAGCGGGGCGCACGACGCGGCGCGGAGATCGCAGGACCTCGCGTCCTGGCCGTGCGGCGAGCCCGGAACCTAGGATCGGGGCATGAGCGGCGCGAGGGTGCCGGTGCCCTTCGAGGTGTACGAGCCCGGTGTCTACCTGCACGGGACGAAGGCTGACCTGACGGTCGGCGACCTGCTGGTGCCCGGCCGGGGGTCGAACTTCGAGGACGGCCGGGTAGCGAACTACGTGTACTTCACCGAGACCCTCGACGCCGCCACCTGGGGTGCCGAGCTGGCCGCGGGCGACGGCCGTGGTCGGGTCTACCTCGTCGAGCCGACGGGGGAGTTCGAGGACGATCCCAACGTCACGGACAAGAAGCTCCCCGGCAACCCCACGAGGTCCTACCGCTCACGGGAGCCGCTGCGCGTCACAGGCGAGCTCCTCGACTGGATCAGCCACCCGCCCGAGCGGCTGCAGGCGATGCGCGACGGCCTCGAGGAGCTGAGGCGGCGGGGCGCTGCGGTGATCGAGGACTGAGGATGCACAGTGACCACGGGGTCCGGCAGCGCTAGCGGGCCGGGCCGAGCGGGATCGGTCGGTCCTCCGGCACGACCATCACCGGCAGGCCGAGCGCCTCGGTCAGCTCCGCGCGGAGCTCGGGCCGGTCCGTCAGGGGCGGGACGATGCCGACGACCAGGCCCGAGCCGTCACCGCAGGCGGAGGCCGAGGACCAACGGTCGCGCAGCCCGAAGCGCAGTGGGGGCGGCGTGGCGGACGTGCGCCGAGCTGAGCGTGAACAGCTGCTCCACGACCTCGCGTTGGCGCTCGAGGCCACTGATGGGTGGTGCCTCGCTGGAACCGGATCGCCGGGGCGTCCCCGGGTACCGGCTCCTGCATGACGTCCTCAGCACTGGTCCGGCCGCGCAACGACAAGTGGATCGCCGGGGTCTGCTCGGGGGTGGCCCAGCGGTTCGGCCTGTCGACCACGCTGGTGCGGTTGATGTTCGCGATCTTCGGCCTCGTGGGGGCTGGAGAGATCGTCTACATCGCCTTGTGGATCCTGATGCCCAAGGAGTGACCGGTACGCCGTCGAGGAGGCGGGTGCCTCCTCGACGGCGTGCGGTTCAGCCGGGCGTCAACCTGGCCTCAGCCGCTGGTCACTGGCCGCTGAGGTCCAGCGGCGGCACGGGAGCGGCCATGCGGAAGACGCCAGCGCCACCGACGCTCGTGGCGGTGTTGTCGTCGACGACCGCCAGGGAGCGGTAGATGGTCTCCATGTCGGTGAGGAAGACCTTGTGGGCCCCGGTCGCGGTGGCCGCGTGGCCCTGGATCGGGAAGCCCCACTGCTGCTCGAACTGGGTCGCGACCCGGCCCCGGTTGGACCACTCGACGGGGAAGGTGACGGTGTCGCGGTGGGTGTCGTCCACGACGTAGGCGCCGTACGCCTTGAGGGTCCGGGCCAGGATCCGGGCCGGCTCGCTGGCCAGGTTCCAGACGGGGAAGGACCGCGGGAGTCCGAGGAGGGAGCCCTGGCGGACCGCAGGCACCTTCCCGCCGTACTCGGTGGCGTAGTAGGCGTCCGCGCGGTGGGCGGGCCACCGGTAGCCGTTGGCGGTCGAGGACAGGTACTTCTTCGCCCAGAGTTCGATCTTGAGGACGTGGGGGATCTGCGTCTTGCCGGGGGACCACTCACCGAGCCGGATGGTGCCGCCCAGGGCGCTCATGTACGAGCCGCCGTGGCTGCCGCCGCCGGGGTTCTCAGGAGTGGCGCCGGTGTAGATGGACGTGCCCTGCCACTTGGGTGAGGCGTACTGCGAGACGACGGTCCCGTCAGGGCACACGTGGAGCGGCTGGGTCTCGTAGACGGTGCCGTCCGGGAGGACGATCGCGGTCGAGTGGTTCGGGGTCGAGCCGTGGTAGCCGGGGTCGGTGCGGAACGTGGTGGGGATCGGGACACCTGCCTTGAGGACGGTGTCGGTGCGGGAACCGCACCGGGTCTTGGTCGAGTCCCACCCTGCGGTGGTGGCGTAGACGTTGGTGAGGCGCGCCTTGGGCGCCAGGACCAGCAGGTCCTCCTCGAGGGCGAGCGTCTTGGTCGTCGGGTTCTCCACGTTCGCGGGCACCCACCGGGGGGTCCGCGAGAGGGAGGTGTTCCAGATCGAGTGGCTCGGGAACGGCTGGATCAGCGGGTCGCGCAGGACCGTGGAGGTCTTGGTGCGGGCGGGCTTCGCGGCGGTCGGCTGGGCGACCAGGGCGGTCGAGGTGGTGACCGCGAGCGCAGCGAGGACGGTGGAGAGCGTCTTGGTGAAGGGGGACACCGGTACTCCGAGGTGTGAGGTGGGGGGGGGGTCGCCCCTTCATCGGCCCCGCACGGGCCGGCCGTAGGAAGACCCGGAGGTCTGCCGGGCCGGGCACAGGTGAGCGCGTGCCCGGGTGGTGACGGCTAGTCCACGAGGGCTATGGCGCCGGTGTGCTGGACCTCCGACCCGGAGCGCATCGCCCCGGGACCGCCCGCCGAGCACCGCTCCTGCAAAACTGCCGGAATGCGTCCCGACGAGCCGGCGGCCTCCGGGGCCGGTCACGAGCGAGGCGCTGTCGTGGGCGCGGTCGCCTGCTACTCGCTGGCGCTGTCGGTCGCGTCGGTCGCGGTGCCGATCCTGCTCGTCCGGGCCGGCTACAGCACCGCCCAGGTGGGCTTCCTCATCGCGCTCTCGGCGCTGGCGCAGATCGCGACGCGGTTCCGGGTCGGCGCCCTCCTGCGCCGGGTGGCGGACAAGCACCTCGTGGGCGCGGCGTCGGTGCTGATGGCCCTCGGGTCGGGCGTCCTGGTCGTGTCCGACGCGGTCTGGGTCATCGTGGGGTCCCAGCTCGTCCAGGGAGCCTCCCGCGGGCTGTTCTGGACCGGGATCCAGACCCACGCGGTCCGTGGTCCGGCCAGCGCCGCCCGGGGGCTCGCCTCGGTCAACCTCGCCTCGGGCACGGGACTCGTGCTCGGCCCGGTGCTCGCCGGCGTGCTGCTCGAGCGCTCGGCAGGGCTGGCCCTCGCGGCTGGCGCCCTGGCCGCGGCGGTCGCGGTGCTGCCGGTGGCCGTGATGGCGACGCTCCCGGTCTTCCCGCCCTCGGCAGCGCCGGCGGGCGACCGGGTCGCGCGTCGGCCCGCTGTCCGGGCCGGTGCCTGGGCGGCGGCCTCGGCCGGTGGGTGGCGAGGTCTGATGGGCGCCTACGTCCCTGTCGCGCTGGACGCGGCGGCGTACACCGGCAGCACCATCGGCGCGGTCGTGGCCATCACCAACGGCGCCACGGTGGCTGCCGGGTGGAGCGCGCGGTGGCTGCCGGCCGCCCGTTTCCCGGCGGGCCTCGCTGCGGGCGTCCTCGCCACCGGCCTGGGCCTGGCGGCGTTCGGGGCCACGGCGGGCAGCCTGCTGGTGGCGGCGGCGGCCTCGCTGGTCGTCTCCGGCCTCGCCATGGGTCTCCTGCAGACGATCGGGCCCGCCTTCGCCGCGGAGAGCGTGGACGAGGCCGACCGCGGCGACGCCATGGCGGCGGTCGGTCTCTACCGCTCCGGCGCGACCTTCCTCGCCCCCCTCGCCGTGGGCGCCCTGGTGCTGGCGGTGCCCCTCTCGTGGGCCCTCGTGGCCGCCGGCCTGGCGCTCGCCGTGCCGGCCGCCTCCGCCCGGGGTGCCCGAGCCGTCCCGGCCGCCCGACCACGCTGACGCGGCCGAGGACCGGCGCTGGCGGGCGCCCGGCTCAGGGGAGCTCGGCCAGCAGCGGCACGACCGAGGGGCACCCCTCCAGGGCGGCGACGACCCGGGCCACGCGGTCCGCGTCGTCGGCGCCCACCAGGCGGTCGAGCTTGGCGCGGACGTCCGCCTCGCCCAGGGGGTGGTGCGCGGTGTCGCCGATCGGGTTGGGCTGCGCCAGCGCGACCCTCGAGCCGTCGCGCAGCTCGACCTCGACCTCGGTGACCCGCCGGTCGGGCAGGTGGCGGTCGAGGTCTTCCTCGACCCGCACCGAGACCCGCTCGCTGAAGTCCTCCGCCGCCGCGAAGGCCGCCGTGCCCGGGGTCATGGTCTCCGGGTCGACCCGGCCGCTCACCGCCGCGGTGCTCACCACGAACGGCAGGGAGAACATCGCGGCCAACCGGCTGGCCGGGTGCCGGCGCAGGAGCGGCTCGGCCAGGGAGTGGATGGCCACCCGCACGGCCGCCACCTCGGCCGGGTCCTGCCAGGCGCCGCCGGCGCGCAGGCTCTGCACCAGGTCGACGGCCGCGTGGGTGTAGGAGCACGAGGCGTGCTGCTTGAGGTACCCCGCAGTGAGCAGCCACCGGTCCCCGAGGTCGCGGACCAGGACCTCGGGGTCGAGCGAGCCGACGAGGCCGAGCGCGTGCGCCGCGGACCCCCGGTTGCGAACCAGGCCCGCGCGGGCGAGCCGGGCGGCGTCGAGCCCGGCCCGGTTCGCACCGGCGATCCACAGGTTGCGGGTGAAGTCGCCCGCGAGCACCGTCTCCCACGGGGTCACGTGCATCAGGCCGGTGGCGGCGTCGATCGCGGCGGCGACCTGGTCGACGTCCCCGCCCTGGACGAGGGCGGCCGCGCAGGCCGCTCCGGTCGCACCCCAGTGCCCGTGGGTGTGCCAGCGCGGGTCGCGCGAGGTGGCGCGTCCGAACCGGGCCGCGACCTCGTAGCCCGCGGCCACGGCCGTCAGCAGCCGTTCGCCGGAGACCGGCTGCTCCGCGGTCCGGGCGGCGGCGACGGCCGCGAAGACGACGTGCGCCGCGGGGTGCCCGGCGGCGTACTTGTTGCCCTCGTCGAGCTCCAGCAGGCACGCCGCCACGGCGGAGAGGTACGACGCGGTCTCCGCGGTGGTCCGGACGTCGTGGCCGGGGACGGCCGACTCGCCTGCGGGGCAGTCCCAGGCGGCGACCAGCGCCCGGCCCTCCGGCGTGCGCGCGCCGGCCAGCGTGACCCCCCACAGGTCGGTGAGCACGATCCGCAGCCGGTCGACCACCGGCGCCGGGAGGTCGGGGTACCGGAGGGCGGCCGCGAAGGAGGCCAGCCGGTCCGTCGCGGCGGTCGCCTGTTCCGCTTGAAGGAACGCTATGGGGTCAGCCATGGCTGGCACGGTAGGCAGCGATCCGCGGTCGGTCAATGGATGCGGGCAAGGATCGCGAGAAGTTGGCCGGAAGATCTTCCGCTCGGGCGAGGTCGGCGCTAGAGTCGAAGGCGTGACGACTGTTTCTTCTAGCGGAACGAATGCCGCCAGCGAGTCGCCCATGCCGCTGGAGGGCCTCCGGGTGGTCGACGCGGCGACGATCCTCGCCGGTCCGCTGTGCGCCCAGATCCTCGGCGACTACGGGGCCGACGTGATCAAGGTCGAGCACCCCTCGCGCGGCGACAGCATGCGCGGGCACGGTCACAGCAAGGACGACGTGCCGCTGTGGTGGAAGGAGATCGCGCGCAACAAGCGCACGGTCGCGCTCGACCTCAAGGCACCCGAGGGCGCCGAGGTCTTCCGGCGGCTCGCCGCGACCGCCGACGTCGTCATCGAGAACTTCCGGCCCGGCACCCTGGAGCGGTGGGGGCTCGGCCCGGACGTGCTGCACGAGCTGAACCCCGGCCTGGTCCTGGTGCGGCTGACCGGCTTCGGCCAGACCGGCCCCTACGCCAGCAGGCCGGGCTTCGGCACGCTGGCCGAGGCGATGAGCGGGTTCGCCGAGCTCACCGGCGCCGCGGACGGCCCGCCCACCCTGCCGGCCTTCGGCCTCGCCGACAGCATCTGCGGGATCGGAGCGTCGTCCGCGGTGATGATGGCGCTGTGGCACCGCGAGCGCACCGGCCGCGGCCAGGTCGTCGACATGAACATCCTGCAGCCGATCATGACGGCGGTCGGCCCCGCGCCGACGGTCTACCAGCAGCTCGGGATCATCGAGGAGCGGCACGGCAACCGCTCCACCAACAACGCCCCGCGCAACACCTACCGCACCGCGGACGGCAAGTGGGTCGCGGTCTCCACCAGCGCCCAGCGCATCGCCGAGCGGGTGATGGAGCTCGTCGGGCACCCCGAGGTGATCGACGAGCCGTGGTTCCAGACCGGCTACGGCCGGGTCCAGCACGTCGAGCAGCTCGACGCCTACGTCGGGGACTGGATCGCTGAGCGCACCCGCGAGGAGGTGCTGTCCGCCTTCACCGCGGCCGGCGCGGCCATCGGACCGGTGTACAACGCCCAGGACCTCGTCGAGGACGAGCACGTCCGCGAGACCGGGATGCTGCTCGAGGTGCCCGACGAGGACCTCGGTCCCGTGCTCCAGCACGACGTCATGTGGCGGCTCACCGAGAGCCCCGGGCGGATCCGGTTCACCGGCCGCCGGCTCGGCCAGGACACCGACGAGGTGCTCTCCGAGCTCGGCTACGACGACCAGCAGCTCGACCAGATGAGGAAGAACGAGGTGATCCGGTGAGCGACGCCCTGCTCTCCGTCGTCCGGTCCGGAGTCGACACGATCGACCTGGGCCGCCAGCTGCGGGTGGGCATGCCCCAGTCGCCGAACCACCCGGCGTTCTGGCACACCCTGCCGCGCCGGCACGGCGACATGGTGCGTGCCGACGGCGGCAGCGCCGCCAACGACATGCTCAGCATGGGCACGCACGTCGGCACCCACATCGACGCGCTGTCCCACGTCTCCCACGACGGCAAGATGTACGGCGGCGTGGACGCGGCCGAGGCCGGCATCGGCGGCAAGTACGACGAGCTCGGGGTCCACACCATCGCGCCGATGATCCGGCGCGGGGTCCTGCTCGACGTGCCCGCCGCCCTGGGGACCGACCTCTGCGAGGGCGGCTACGAGATCACCGTCGCCGACCTCGAGCGGACGGTCGAGCGGCAGGGCGTGTCCGTCGAGGAGGGCGACGTCGTCCTGGTCCGCAGCGGCTGGGGCCGGCTCTTCGACGAGGGCGCGCCGTACCTGGGCAAGGAGACCGGCGTGCCGGGCGTCGGCGAGGCGGGGGCCCGCTGGCTGGCCGAGCACCGCGCGCACGCGGTCGGCGCCGACACCATCGCCTTCGAGCGGCTCGCGCCGCACGGCGGGCACGCGCTGCTGCCCGCCCACCGGGTGCTCCTGGTCGAGCACGGCATCTACATCGTCGAGGCGATGGACCTCGAGGGCCTGGCCGCCCGCGGGGTCCACGAGTTCACCTTCGTGCTCGTTCCCCTGAACATCTACGGCGCCACCGGCTCGCCGGTCCGCCCGCTGGCGCTGGTGCCGGCATGAGCGGCGCGACCCTCGCCGAGGAGCTCGCGGCCTTCGCCGCCGGGACGACGTACGACGACCTGCCGCCCGAGGTGGTCGAGAGCGTGAAGATGCGGGTGCTCGACACCCTCGGCATCGCGGTCGCGGCCGCTCCGCTGGAGACCAGCCGCGCCGCACGCGCCTGGGCCCGCGAGCAGGGGGGTGCCGCCACGGCGTCCGCGGTCGGCGTCGCCGAGCGCCTCCCGGCCCCGATGGCCGCCTTCGTCAACGGCGTGCTGGCGCACTCCCTCGACTACGACGACACCCACCTGCCCTCGGTTCTCCACCCGAGCGCCACGGTGGTCCCCGCGGCCCTCGCGGCCGCCGAGCGCGTCGGAGCCCACGGCCGGGACGTGGTGCGGGCGATCGCGGTCGGGCTGGAGGCCTGCGTCCGGATCGGCATGGCGGGCTACGACGAGGAGGCCAAGAACTCGACGTTCTTCGAGCACGGCCAGCACGCGACCTCGATCTGCGGCGCGATGGGCGGGGCGGTCGCGGCGGCGGTGCTGGACGGCGGCGAGGACGCCGTCCGCAACAGCCTCGGCGTGGCAGCCTCCATGGCCGCCGGCATCATCGAGGCCAACCGCACCGGCGGCACGGTCAAGCGCATCCACTGCGGCTGGGCCGCGCACTCCGCCATCTGCGCCGCCGACCTCGTCCGCCACGGGCTGACCGGCCCGCCCACCGTGCTCGAGGGCCGGTTCGGCTTCTTCCAGGCCTGGCTGCACGGCCGCTTCGACGCCAGCGCCGTCACCGACGGGCTCGGCACGGAGTGGGCGGTGCCCGGCATCTTCTTCAAGCCCTACCCGGCCAACCACTTCACGCACGCGGCCGTGGACGCGGCCGCCGCGCTCCGGGCCCGCGGCCTCCGGCCCGACGACATCGCCTCCCTCACCCTCGGGGTCCCGGCGCCCAACCTGCGCACGATCGGCGAGCCGATCGAGGTGAAGCGGGCCCCCGAGACCGGCTACATGGCCCAGTTCAGCGGTCCGTACGCCGTCGCCGTCGGTCTGCTGGGCGGCGGAGGCCTGGGCGCCGGTCTCGAGGACTACACCGACGAGCTGGCCCACGACCCCGCCCGCCGCGCCGTCATGGCGAAGGTCGACGTCGTCGCGGACGAGCGCTGCACGGCGATCTTCCCGCGCCAGTTCCCCGCCGTCCTGACGGCTCGGCTGCACGACGGGAGCGAGGTGGTCGAGGAGGTGCTCACCACCCGTGGTGGCCCGGAGCGACCGCTCTCCTTCGACGAGCTGGCCACCAAGTTCCGCGAGAACGCCAGTCGGACCCTCGGGCCCGACGAGGTCCAGGGGCTGGCCACGGCCTGCCACGAGCTCGACCAGCACACCGACCTGAGCGCCGTGCTCGGACCGCTGACCGCGGTCGACGCGCGCTGACCGACCACCGCCGACCCCGGCGGACGACCCGAGAGGGAGAGACGATGACCGACTTCGACCTGGTGATCCGTGGCGCGAACGTGGTGCGACCCGGCGCCGACGCGCCCGAGCGACTGGACGTGGGCATCAAGGACGGCACCTTCGCGGCGTTCGAGCCGTCGATCGAGGCCGACCGCGCGGCCTCCGTCGTCGACGCCGCCGGCAAGCACCTCTTCCCCGGTGTCGTCGACGCCCACCAGCACTGGGGCATCTACAACGAGCTGAGCGAGGACGCCGACACTGAGAGCCGGGCCTCCGCCCAGGGCGGCGTGACCTCGGGGATCACCTACATCCGCACCGGCGCCTACTACCTCAACCGGACCGGGCCGTACCGGGAGGTCTACCCCGACATCCTGCAGCGGGTGCAGGACCGGGCGTTCGTGGACTACGCCTTCCACGTGGCGCCGATCCTGACCGAGCACATCGACGAGATCCCGCACCTGGTGCAGGAGCACGGCGTGGCGTCGTACAAGATCTTCATGTTCTACGGCAGCCACGGGCTGCACGGCCGGTCCTCGAACCAGCGCGACTTCCTGATGATCCCCGAGGACCAGGACTACAACCTGGCGCACTTCGAGTTCGTCATGCGCGGCCTGCAGCGGGCCCGGGAGCAGTTCCCGGAGGACAAGGACCGGCTCTCCCTGTCCCTGCACTGCGAGACGCCGGAGATCATGGCCGCCTACACGAGCATGGTGGAGCGCGAGGGGAAGCTGTCGGGCCTCGAGGCCTACAGCGCCGCGCGCCCGCCGCACTCGGAGGGCCTGGCGATCACGATCGCCTCCTACCTCGCCCACGAGACCGCGCTCCCCAACATCAACCTGCTGCACCTCACCTCGCGCAAGGCGATCGAGGCGGCCATGCTGATGCAGCAGACCTTCCCGCACATCGACTTCCGCCGCGAGGTAACGATCGGGCACCTGCTGGCCGACTTCACCACCGCCGGCCCGGGCGGCAAGGTGAACCCGCCGCTGCGCTCCCGCGAGGACGTGGAGGCGCTGTGGGAGCACCTGCTCGCCGGCAACTTCTCGTGGGTCTGCTCCGACCACGCCTGCTGCCGCGACGAGGTGAAGTTCGGCGACCCGCGCGAGGACGTCTTCCTGGCCAAGTCCGGCTTCGGCGGCACGGAGTACCTGCTGACCGGGCTCATCTCGGAGGGTCGCAAGCGCGGCCTGTCGTACAACCGGGTGGCGGAGCTGGTCTCGAAGAACCCGGCCGAGCGGTACGGGCTGCGGGGCAAGGGTGACCTGGTCGTCGGCCACGACGCCGACTTCGCGCTGGTCGACGACAACGTCGAGTACGTCGTGCGCGCCGAGGACTCGCTGTCCACCCAGGAGTACACGCCGTTCGAGGGCTTCGAGCTGACCGCGAAGGTCACCGACACCTACCTGCGCGGCGAGGCGGTCTTCCGCGACGACGAGATCGTCGGGGACCCGCGCGGTCGCTACCTGCGCCGTGCCGGCGGGGGCTCCTGACCGCAGGCTGACCCAGGCCCGGGTCGACCTACCCCTCGCGGGAGCGGTCGGCCCGGGCCAGCGTCTCCTGGGCCCCACGCACCACGGCTGCGTCGATGAGGCGCCCCCGCTCGTCGGTGGTCACGCCGCCGCCCGTGGCCTCGAACCGCTCGACCACGTCGCGGGCGGCTGCGACCGCCTCCTCGGCGGGGGTCAGCACGTCGTTGATCACCGCGACCTGCGCCGGGTGGATGGCGGTGCGCGACCGGAAGCCGAGGTCCTGCAGCAGCCGGGTGGTCTCGGCGAAGCCGGCCAGGTCCCGGAAGTCGGTCGAGGTGGGTGCCACCGGCGCCGCCAGACCGGCCGCGGCGCAGTGCGCGACCACCTGGCTCCGCAGCGCCGTGACGGCCTCGGTGGTCCGCTCCGACCGGGCCATCCGCAGGTCGGCGAGGAGGTCCACCTCGCCGATGCCGAACGTCGTGAGGCGGGGCGAGCGGGCCAGCGCCGCCAGGTCCAGGAGCGCCCGTGCGTCCTCGACGAGCCCCACGACGGCCACGGCGCCGGCCGCCACGCCACGCTCCGGCTCGAGCCGGTCGAGCTCGGCCCCGAGCGCCTCGAGAGCCGGGACGGACGTCTTGGCGAGGAACACGCCGCTCAGGCCGGGGTGGACCGCGGCGTCGAGGTCGGCGCCGATCGCCGCGGCGTCGATGCGCACCCACTGCTCGGCGGCGGACGGGTGGCCGGCGGCGAGCCAGTCCCGGACGGCCGCTCGGGCGGTCTCCTTGTCGGGGAGCGGCACCGCGTCCTCGAGGTCGAGCACCACCGCGTCCGCCGGCCCCGCCGCCGCCTTGGCGAACAGGTCCGCCCGCGTCGCAGGGGTGTAGAGGAACGAGCGGGGCAGGATCGCCGGGGTCCTCGCCGGGGTCCTCGTCGGGGCGCTCATCGGGTGGCCCCGGCACGGCTGCCGAGCTGGGCGGTGATCGCCCGGGCGGCCGAGATCACGAGCCGGACGTGGTCCTCGTGCCCCTCCTCGCCGTACCGGAAGACCGGGCCGGAGGAGCTGATCGAGCCGAGGACGTTGCCCGCGGCGTCGAAGAACGGGGCGGCGATCGACGCGGCACCGGTGCCGCGCTCGTTGAGCGAGACGGCGTAGCCGGAGCGCCGGATCTCGGCGAGCCGGCGCAGGTAGTCCTCGGCGTCGACGTCGGGGTCCACCTCGAGCAGCTGCTCCACCGCATGGTCGATCACCGCCTGCGGGAGGTGGGCCAGGATCACCCGGCTCGACGCCCCGGAGTGGAGCGGCAGGCGCGGGCCGAGGTCAACCACCATCTTGACCTCCTGCGGGCTCTCGAACTGGTCGAGGTAGATCCGCTGGTGGCCGACGAGCACCGAGAGCGTGGTCGTCTCCCGGGTGTCGTCGCGGAGCTTGCGGAGGATCGGTGCGGCGAGCGAGCGCAGGTCGAGCTGGCTCCACGCCTTCATGCTCAGCGTCGCCGCGGCCGGGCCGAGGGCGTACGTCGAGTTCTCGGCGAGCGCGAGCACGAGCGAGCGCGAGGTGAGGGACTGCAGGATCCGGTGCACGACCGCCTTGCTCAGCGAGAGCGTCCGGGCGATCTCGGTGACCCCGAGGGGCCGGTCGGCCTGCGCGAAGAGCAGCAGGACGTCGGCGACCCGGTCCGCCGACTCCGTGCCGCCGTAGCCGCTCAGTCGCGTTCGCTCCGCCTTGCTGGTCATGCTCATCGCCGTTCCTCCCCGTAGTTCCGCTGAGCGAAACAGTAACACTCATGGAAAGTTGCTGTTAACCCCTAGATCCGTCCGGTGTTGCGTGCCATACTCCAACACCTGACCGCACAATTAGTGATGGGGACCACTGCTCAGCGGAACGGCCACGGACACGGCTGTTCCCCTTGGAGGAACCCATGTCGTGCCGGATGGCATGGAAGGTAGGCGATCGACATGCACAAGATCATTCGCTCGGCCGCGGTGGTCGTGGCCTCCTCGTCGCTCTTGGCGGCGTGCGGGGGCGACGGTGGAGGCGGCGGGACCGGCGGAGGTGACGTCGACGAGGTCGTCATCGGCGCGGTCCACCCGCTCACGGGCCCCCTGGCCGGCGCCGGCACGGCGATGAGCCAGGCCGCGGAGATGGCCGTCCAGGACCTCAACGAGGCGGGCGGGATCGAGTGCCTCGACGGCGCCGACCTGCGGCTCGAGGCCGGTGACAGCGAGGGCGCCGCCGCGACGGGGCAGAGCGAGGCGCAGCGCCTGATCAACGAGGGTGCCGTCGCGCTCGTCGGCACCTACCAGAGCGACGTGACGCAGAACGTGGCGGCGGTCGCCGAGCGCGCCGGCGTGCCGCTCGTCATCGACGTCGCCGTCGACGACGCGATCCTCGAGCAGGGCTACACGAACACGTTCCGGATCCAGCCCGACGCCACGAGCATGGGCACCGACGGCGGTGCCGCGCTGCTGGCGATGGCCGAGGAGAACGGCGAGGAGATCGACCAGGTCTCCTACATCCACGTCGAGGGCGCCTTCGGCGAGAGCGTCTACGACGCGTTCGCCACGCTCGCCGAGGAGAACGGCATCGAGGTCAAGGCGGTCAGCTACTCGCCGACCAACTTCAGCGACGCGACCACGGTCGTCCGCGAGGCCGCGACCGGCAACCCCGACGTCATCCTCTCCACGGGCTACTACCCCGACAGCCTCCTCATCGCCCAGGCCGTCGAGCAGCTCGACCCCGACATCCAGGCGCTGTACGGCATCGCGAACGGCGCCTTCGACAACAGCCCGTTCCCGAACGACGCCGGTCAGGCCGGCGAGAGCGTGCTGAGCGCCAACTACCACTTCGACGCCACCAAGGAGCGGGTGCAGGAGCTGCGCGACCGCTTCGAGCAGGAGTACGACCAGCCCATGGAGACGGCCGCGGTGCTGTCCTACCAGGCGGTCGAGGTCATCGAGGCCGCGCTCGAGGAGGCCTGCAGCGACGACCCGGCCGAGGTCCGGGACGCGATCGCCGACATCGAGGTCGACGACCCGCTGCTCGCCTTCGACGGTCCCATCACCTTCGACGAGTCCGGCCAGAACGAGAACGCGACGGTCATCGTGATGCAGGTCCTCGATGGCCAGATCGAGCAGGTCTTCCCCGAGGAGTTCACGACCTCGGACCTGGTCTACCCCACCCGCTGACGGGAGCCTGATCCAGCATGCCGGAGCACACCGAGGCGGTCTCCGAGGCACCGGAGGCGGAAGCCGCCGTGCCGGGGACCGCCGCCTACCGCCTGCCGCTCGCCGTCGCGGGAGCGGTGGTGGTCGGACTCGTCCTGATCTACACCGTCGGAGGCCGTGACCCCGGGCTGGTCACCCAGTCCGTGGTCACGGGCCTCCTGCTCGGCGGTGTCTACGCCCTCGTCTCGATCGGGCTCACCCTGATCTTCGGGGTGCTCGGGGTCGTCAACTTCGCCCACGGGGCGATGCTGAGCCTCTCGATGTTCCTCGTCTACTGGCTCGTGACCTCGATCGGCCTGCCGGTCTACGTGGCCACGCTGGTGGCGGTCCCGCTCATGCTGGTCTTCGGGTACGTCGTGCAGCTGCTGCTGCTCAACAAGCTCACGTTGTCCGGCAGCCACGACGGGCCGCTGCTGGTGACCCTCGGCCTCTCGCTGCTGATCGTCAACGTGCTGTTGATGATCTTCGGTGGTCGGCCGTTGTCGGTGCCCAGCTCGGTGCAGGGCTCCTTCGAGGTCTTCGGCGCGATCGTGTCCTACGAGCGGCTCATCGCGTTCGGCGGAGCGGTCCTGGTGGCGATCGTGCTGACGTTCGCCCTCAAGAAGACCTCCTTCGGGATGTCGATCCGGGCGGTCTCGGCCAACAGCCAGGGCGCGGCGCTGGTGGGTGTCAACGTCGGTCGTGTCTACGCGCTGACCTTCGGCATCGGCGCGGCCTGCGTGGCGGTCGCCGGTGGGCTCGTGGCGCCGTTCCTCAGCCTCACGCCCGCCGTCGGCGAGGAGTTCACCATCCTGGCGTTCGTCATCGTGGTCCTCGGTGGCCTGGGCAGCGTCGTCGGGGCGATGGTCGGAGGGCTGGTGATCGGGCTGGTGCAGACCGTCGGCGCGCTCTACCTGCCCGGCACCGGCTCGCTGATCCTCGTCTTCGCCGTCTTCGTGATGGTCCTCCTCTTCCGGCCCCAGGGCCTGTTCGGAGCGACCCGATGACCGCGGCGAGCGGCCTCCGGTCGGAGGTGGCCCAGGACGACGCCCGCCTCAGCGACACCGGCGTCCGGAACTCCTTCATCGTGCTGGCAGCGCTCGGCCTGGTCCTCGTGGCCCTGCCGTTCCTCCTCGACGAACGGCTGGAGACGGTCGCGGTCCTCACCCTCGTCTTCGCGCTCATCGCGGTCGCCTGGAACATCATGAGCGGCTACGGCGGGCTCTTCAGCTTCGGGCACGCGGCGTTCTTCGGCATCGGCGCCTACACCGACGCCTACCTCGTCGTGGAGATGGGGATCTCGCCGTGGGTGGCGATGGTCGTCGGCGCCGCGCTCGCCGCGGCGGCCGGCCTGGTGATCGCCTTCCTGTGCCTGCGGTACGCGCTCGCGGGCCCCTACTTCGCGCTGGCCACCTTCGCGTTCGCCCAGATGTTCCTCCTCGTGGTGCAGAACCTGGAGTTCCTGCGCAAGACCGAGGGGTTCAACCTCCCGATCCTCGCCGAGGACTCGTTCTGGATGCTCCAGTTCGAGCAGGGGAGCGACCTCTACATCTGGATCCCGTCCGCGATCCTCCTGGTCGCGCTCGCCGGCACGATCCTCTACGCCCACTCCCGGTCCGGGCAGTACGTCCAGGCAGTGCGCGACGACGAGGTGGCGGCCGCGTCCCTGGGGATCAACGTCATGCGCAGCCGGCTGCTCGCGGTGGCCATCAGCTGCGCGCTGACCGCGATCGCCGGCGCCTTCTACACCCAGTACTACTTCTTCGTCGGACCGCAGCAGGCGTTCGGTTCCCAGGTCTCGATCGAGGCCATCGTCCCCGCCGTCATCGGCGGCGTCGGCACCATCTGGGGGCCGCTGCTGGGGGCGCTCATCGTGGGGCCGCTCGCCGAGACCATCAAGACCATCCTGCGGGACCCGCCGGAGTTCCTGGCGTTCCTCGAGGGAGTCGCGGGGCTCGACGTGGCCGTGTACGCCGTGCTCCTCATCGTGATCGTCCTGTTCATGCCCAAGGGCATCTACGGCACGCTGAAGGAGAGGTGGCGGCGATGAGCCTGCTCCAGGTCGAGGGCCTCACCAAGCGGTTCGCAGGCCTCACCGCTGTCGACGACATCAACATCGAGCTCGGGGAGCGCGAGTTCCTCGGGGTCGTCGGGCCCAACGGCGCGGGGAAGACGACGCTGTTCTCCATCATCTCGGGGCAGCTCGCGCCGAGCGAGGGGCGCATCGTCTTCGACGGCGTCGACATCACCGGCTGGCCCGCCGACAAGGTCGCCCGTGCGGGCCTCGTCCGGACCTTCCAGCTGATGCGCCCGTTCGAGAGCATGAGCGTGCTCGACAACGTGGCGATCGCCTCGCACCGCCTGCACCGCTCGCGCCGGGACGCCCGCCGTCACGCCCTCGAGGTGATCGAGCGGGTGCAGCTCGAGCGCTACGTGCACGCGATGTCGGGCAGCCTCCCGACCGCGGGTCTCAAGCGGCTCGAGCTGGCCCGGGCGCTCGCCCTCGAGCCCAAGCTGCTGCTGCTCGACGAGGTCCTGGCCGGGCTGGTCCCGGCCGAGCGGGCGCCGATGATCGAGCTGCTGCGAGGGCTGCACGCCGACGGGCTGCCGGTGATGTTCATCGAGCACATCATGGCGGCGGTGCTCGCGCTGTCCGAGCGGCTGCTCGTCATGCACGAAGGTGCGCAGCTGGCCTTCGGCGACCCGCACGAGGTGACCCGGGACAAGGTCGTCGTCGAGGCTTACCTGGGGGAGGACTACGCATGATGCTGGAGACCGTCGACCTGCACGCGGGCTACCGGAAGCTGGAGATCCTGCACGGTGTCGAGCTCCGGATCGGCGAGGGCGAGATCGTGTCGCTCATCGGCGCGAACGGGGCCGGGAAGACCACGACGCTGCGCACGATCGCGGGGCTGATCACCCCGACGAGCGGCAAGGTCGTCTTCGACGGCCAGGAGGTGCAGGGCCGCCGGGCCGACGAGATCGTCCGGGCCGGGCTCGTCCACGTGGCGCAGGACCGCGCTCTCTTCGGTGAGCTGCAGGTGTGGGAGAACCTCGAGATGGGCGCCTACACCCAGCCCCGGTCGACCATGCGCGAGTCGATGGACCGGGTCTTCGAGCTCTTCCCGATCCTCGCCGAGCGGCGCCAGCAGCGGGCGGACACGATGTCCGGCGGGCAGCAGCAGATGCTGGCCATCGGGCGGGCGATGATGGCGCGCCCGAAGTGCCTCACCCTCGACGAGCCGTCGGTCGGGCTGGCGCCCAACCTGGTCGCCCAGGTGCTCGAGGCGATCACGGCGATCCGCGACACGGGGGTCACCGTGCTCATCGTCGAGCAGAACGCGAAGCAGGCGCTGCGGATCTCCGACCGCGCCTACGTGATCGAGAACGGGTCCCTGGTGCTCGAGGGCACCGGGTCCGAGCTGATCGACGACCCGAGGGTGCGCGAGGCGTACCTCGGCGCGTGAGGTGACGACGATGGAGTTCCTGGTCCGGATCGAGATCAACTGGCCGCCCGACAAGCCCGCCGCCGAGCGGGAGCGGATCTTCGCCGAGGAGCTCGAGGCCGGGCAGCGGCTGGCCCAGGCAGGCCAGCTGCGCCGGCTCTGGCGGATCCCCGGGCGCTGGGCGAACTGGAGCCTCTACGAGGTCGCCGACGCCACGCAGCTGCACGCGGCGCTCACCACGCTGCCGCTCTACCCCTGGATGGACATCGAGGTGCACGCGCTCGCGGAGCACCCCAACGATCCCCGCGTGCTCGGGATCGACCCGCCGCGCTGACCGCGGCCCGAAGCGAACGAAGGAGCCCAGGTGCGCATCCTTGCCATCACCCCGATCGTGGTCGACGCCGAGGAGCTCGGCCGTCGTCAGGCCCGCTACGACCAGCTGTCCCCGGCCGGCATCCGGGTCGAGCTGGAGAACCTCGGCACGGGTGGGTCGCTCCCTCGGGCGCTGGAGAGCGCCGAGGACATCGCCGCCTCGGAGGCGGCGCTGCTCGAGCGGTTCGGGGCGGCCGACAGCACGGCGTACGACGCCTACCTGCCCGACTGCGTGCTCGACCCCGTCGTCGACCACGCGGACCAGCTCGCCCGGCCCGTCCACGGCATCGGCCGCCTCGCGGCGCACTACCTCGCCGGGCTGGGCGCCACCACGGGCGCCGTGGCCCGCAACCGGGCCATCGCCGACGAGCTCGACCGGCGGCTGACCGGGTACGGGCTGGACCCGCGGCCGACCGCGGTCCTCGACCTGTCGGTGACCGACATCGCCGACGACGCGGCCTGGACCGCCGCGGTCGAGCGGACCATCGAGACGCTCGACTGCGACGTGGTGCTCAACGCCTGCTCCGCGGTGGCGCTGACCCGCCCCGCGGGCGGGTCACCGGTGCCGGACCGGGGCGCCGAGCGGCCGGCGGTGCTGGACCCGACCGCGGCCGCCCTGCGCGCGCTGGCGATGTTCGCCGAGGTGTCGCGATGAGCCCGGAGATGAACGCGGAGGAGGGGCCCGACCTCGTCGTGGCCGGCGCCGGCGGCGGTCTGGTGGCGGCGCTCCGTGCGGCCGAGCAGGGCCTCTCGGTGCTCGTGGCCGAGCGCAACGAGCACTTCGCGGCCGGCAACAACACCGCGATGTCCACGGCGATGATCCCCGGCGCGGGGTCTCGCTGGCAGCGGGAGGCCGGGATCGACGACTCCCCGGAGACC
This sequence comes from Nocardioides ureilyticus, assembly GCF_051280745.1. NCBI lineage: Bacteria > Bacillati > Actinomycetota > Actinomycetes > Propionibacteriales > Nocardioidaceae > Nocardioides > Nocardioides ureilyticus. The sequence goes on from NZ_JBNCOG010000003.1 coordinate 151,851, forward strand.
TTCCTCGCCGACGTGCTGGCCAAGACCCACGGCGAGGCGGACGAGCGGCTGGCGCGCGCGCTGACCGAGGTCAGTGCACCGCTCGTGGAGTGGATGGCCGACGCCCTCGAGCTGCCGATGTCCTTGGTGACCGACTTCCCCTACCCCGGCCACACGAGGCTGCGCTGCCACACGGTGCCCGGCCGGGCCGGCCGCAGCCTGCTGCAGCACCTCGTCCGGGCGGTGCACGACCACGACCTGGTCGACCTGCTGGTGCCGGCGCGGCTGACCGACGTCGTCGTCGGCCCCGACGGCGTGGAGGCCGCGGTGGTGACCGGGCCGAACGGCGAGGAGCGGATCCCGTGCTCCGCCGTGCTCCTGGCCACCAACGGCTTCGGTGCCGACGCCGACCTGGTGCGCCGCCACGTCCCCGAGATCGCCGAGGCGGTCTACTACGGCAGCGAGGGGTCGACCGGGGACGCGCTGCGGATCGGTGAGCGGCTCGGCGCCGCGACCGCCTACCTCGACGCCTACCAGGGCCACGCAGCGCTGGCCATGCCCTCGGCGACGCTGGCCGGCTGGGCCACGGTGATGCACGGCGGCTTCCTCGTCGGCCGCGACGGACGGCGGTTCGGCGACGAGACGACCGGCTACTCCGAGTACGCCGCCCAGTCGCTCGAGCACGCCGGCGGCGAGGCGTGGATCATCCTCGACCAGCGCATCCACGAGGCGTGCTCCCAGTTCCAGGACTACCGCGACACCGACGACTCCGGCGCGGTCAGGTGGGCCGACACGGCCGAGCACCTGGGCGAGGCGATCGGCGTCGACCCGGCCGGGCTCCGCGACACCCTGGAGCAGGTCGCGGCGAGTGCCTCCGGCGAGCCCGACCCCTTCGGCCGGTCCTACTGGGAGCAGCCGCTCCGCCCGCCGTACGCCGGCATCGCGGTGCGTCCGGCGCTCTTCCACACGCAGGGCGGGCTGGTCGTCGACGGCCGGGCCCGGGTGCTGCGCGAGGACGGCGAGCCGATCGGCGGCCTGTACGCCTCCGGTGGCGCGGCGCACGGCATCTCCGGCCACGGGGCGGGCGGCTACCTCGCCGGCAACGGCCTCCTGCCGGCCTTCGGCCTGGCCTACCTGGCGGCCGACGACGTGGCGCGCGGCGCCGGCTAGCCCGGCGAGCCCGGCGTCCGGCGTCAGGCGAGGAGCGCCTCGCCGTACTGGAGCACGATGGCGAGCACGAGGACCAGCAGCCACACCACCAGGAGCAGCAGGTCCAGGTGGGCGCGGACGGCGGCCGCAGCCGCAGCCTGCACACGCCGCGGCAACGGCAGGTTGCCGTCGCGGAGGTTGACATGGGTCAGCTCGAAGAAGACCAGCGTGGTGGCGACGGTGACGAGCAGGCACCACGGGCAGAGGGCCCCGATCTCGAACATCGCCTGGTGGAAGAGCCAGTACGCGAAGCCCAGCCCGATCGTGTAGACGACCTGCGCCCCCGTCATGAACCAGGCCGGGAACCGGACCCCGCCGAGGCTGGCGACGGCAATGGTGATGACGACCGGCTCGGCGACCAGCCCGAGGAAGGCGTTGGGGAAGCCGAGCACCGACGACTGCCAGGCGGAGCCGACCGTGCCACAGCTGAGGACGGCGTTGAGGTTGCAGCCGAGGTCCGCGCCGGGGTCCTCGGCGAGCAGGATCGCGTCGACGGAGAGGACGAACGAGGCCACCAGGCTCGCGACCGAGGCGACCAGCATGGTCACCCAGATGAGCCGGTCGCTGTGCCGTACCCGGGTGAACCGCCCAGGACCGGGACCAGGACCGGGCCCAGGGCTGGGCCCAGGGCTGGGAGTGGCCGTCACTGCTCGCCGGCGGCGGCTTCGATGGTGGCGGCGAGCTCGCCCGGGGTGGACCAGTCGCCGGTGAACTGCTCGCCGCCGATGAGGATCGTGGGCGTCGACTGGACACCCGCCTCGAAGGCCTGCTCGTTGCTCTCGGCGACCCAGGCGCGGTGGGTGCCGTCGGTGAAGTCCTCGACGACGTCCTCGGGCACGCCGGCTCCGAGGGCGAGGTCGGCGATCTCCTCGTCGTCGAGGCCCGAGGTCCCCTCCTCCGGCTGGTTCGCGTAGAGCGCCTGGTGCAGGTCCCACACGTGCTCGGGTGCCTGGTCGGCGACGGTCGCCAGGGCGTTGCCCGCGCGGGTGGAGTACTGCGTCCCGCCGGACTGGGGGTCGAGGAAGTTCAGGACGTGGAGGTCGATCCGGGCGGTGCCGTCCTCGAGCAGGCGGTCCAGGTCCTCGCCGTTGACCGCCTCGAAGGCGCCGCAGGCCGGGCACATGTAGTCGAAGTACAGGTCCACCGCGACCGGGGCGTCCTCCTCTCCCACGGGGATCGCCCCGTCGACCGCGGTGGCCGGCGCGACCACCTCGCCCGACACCGTGGGCTCGTCGGCGGCCTGCAGGGCGTTGACGACCGCCACCACGATGGCGACGACGAGCGCCACGATCACCACCGCGCCCACGCCGACCACGATCCGGCGGGTCCGGCGGGTCCGCTCGGCCTGAGCGGCTCGCTCCGCCTGCATCTGCGCGGTCCTCCCCCGGGAGCCGGCCTTGGCGTCGGTCGCGCCCAGTGGGCTCAGGTTGGTCTGGTTGCGGCGCTTGCCGGTCATGACGGGGAGGGCTCCTGGCGGGTCGAGTGGGAGGCTTGCCGGTCCCCATCATGGCGCCCGCCCCCACGGCGTACCACCTGGTCACCTGGCCGCCTGCGCCGTGTCGCAGGCGTGTGACGACCACGAGGCGTCGGGGGTGGAGGGGTGCCAGCGGGTACCGGGACCTCCGGTGTCCGGGTCGAGCGACGACGAGGAGGGGTGGGCTGCATGGACGGTCGTCGACGCCCTCCCTCCTCAGAGAGGCCCAACGCGCCCGCCGCCTCCGCGGCGTCCTCGGCGGACGACCGGGACCGGTCGGGAGGTGCAGGGGAGGGGGACCGGCTGGGGTGGGCCGACGTCGGCAAGGGCGTCTTCATCGTCCTCGTCGTGCTCCACCACACGGTCAGCAAGCACTACGAGGTCGTCACCCCGGACGCGTGGGACCGTCTCGTCGCGGCCTGGGCGGGCGTCACGCTCGCGCTCAAGCCCCTGCGGATGCCACTGTTCTTCCTGCTTTCCGGGCTCTTCGCCACGCGCGCCGTCCATCGTTCGTGGGGTGAGGTGCTGCGGCCCCGCGTCGTCCGGCCCGGATACCTGTACGCGCTCTGGCTGGCCATCCTCGCCGTCGTCTTCACCCATGCCCGCGAGCTCCCGATGAACCGCACGCGGGACGCGGGTGAGTACCTCGCCGACCTGCTGTTCGCCACGACCGGCCTCTGGTACCTCTACGCGACCGTCGTCTACTTCGTGCTCGTCCGGGCCACCCGCAGCCTCGACGCGCGCCTCGTCGTCGCCCTCGGCGCCCTGCTCGCCACGACGTCGTGGGTGTGGCCGATCGAGGCCTACAACCGCGGGTCGGTGCTCATCCACTTCGTCTACTTCGCCGCCGGAGCCCGCCTGCCGGGCCTCGTGCGCCGGCTGGGGGAGTGGCGCGGCACCTGGCAGGTCGCGCTCCTGGTGGCCGCGTACGTCGGTCTCGGGGCGGTCCTGCTCGCATCGGAGGCGCCCCGGGGTGCCGCGACGCTGCTGCTCAGCCTGATCGCCGTGCCGGTCGGTGTCCGGGCCATCGTGGCGGCGGTGGCCGCCTGGCCCCGGGCGGAGCAGGTGACCGCCTCGCTGGGCCGCCGCACCCTGCCGATCTACGTCCTGCACATCCCGGTGCTGGCGCTCCTCCACCACCTCGTCGGTGAGCTGCCTCCCGTGCCGACCGTGCCGGTCCTGGCCCCGCTCGCCCTGGCGGCGTACCCGGTGCTCGCGGCCCTCGTCGTCACTGCGGCCTGCCTGCTGGTCCATGCGGCAGCGGTCCGCACGCCGCTGCGGTGGCTCTTCGAGCTGCCGGACGACGGGCCGCGCCGGGGGAACTAGGCCTGCTCCTCGGCGCGGCGCCCCCGGTGCGGGGGCAGCCGCACGGGCAGGGTGCTGACCGGCCGGCGTTCCATGCTGCTCGCCGGCAGCCGGGCGTCGACGAACCGCCCGTAGGCGCGGCTCAGCGGCGCCGCGCTGGCGCCGTGCAGCAGCACGCTCAGCAGGATGGTCCAGGCGGCGACGGTGAAGAGCTGCTCGGCCCCCTCGACGCCGCCTGTCTCGACGATGAGCACGGCGTAGACGATCGAAGCCAGCCCACGAGGTCCGGCCCAGCCCAGGAAGCCGACACTGGGCCACGAGAGCCCGGCACCGAGGAGTGCCACCGTGGTGGCGAGGGGCCGCACGACCAGGAGGCTGACGAGGGCGTAGCCGAGGGTCGCCCACCCGGCATCGTCGACCAGGCCTCCCGCGACGACCGCTCCGAAGAACAGGAACGTCAGGAGGGTCAGCAGCTGGCCCTCGGACTCCGCGAACACGCTCGTCGTCTCCAGGAGCGAGCGCGCCGTCGTGCCGACGGTGAGCCCGGCCACGAACGCCGCGACGAAGCCGTTGCCTCCGACGGCCTCGCTGCCGGCGTACGCGACGGCGGCGAGGGAGAGCGTCCCGATCCGCTGGGTCGTCCGGGTGGTCCAGCCCTGTCGCGAGCTCCGCTCCAGGATCCGGCCGCCCAGCCACCCGGTCGCCGCACCGACGAGCGTGCCCAGCCCCACCATCGCCGCGAACAGGCCCACGTACCCCATCGGCCCACCGGAGTCGTGCCGTGCCAGGTCCACGACGACCAGCAGGAACGGGAGGGCCAAGCCGTCGTTGAGGCCGCTCTCCACGTTGAGCCCCTGGCGGATCCTGAGGGGGACCGCCTCGTTGGTCACGAACGACTGGCCCAGTGCGGCGTCCGTCGGCGCGAGGACGACGGCGACCAGGGCCACGGTCAGCCACGGCACGTCGGGCAGCAGGACCAGGCCCGCCAGCCAGCCGAGCACCATGGCCAGCGGCATCCCGACCAGCAGCAGCCGCAGCGCGATCGAGTGGTCGCGGACGACGGTCGACAGGTGCATCCGGCTGGCGTCGGTGAAGAGCACCACCACGAGGGTGACCTCTGCCAGCACGCTCACCGCCGCGCTGTCGACGCCGACATCGACCACACCGAGACCATGGGCTCCCAGGAGCGCGCCCGCCGCCGTGAAGATCATCGGCATGGTGACCGGGGTGCCGCCCAGCCTCCCCGCCAGGAGGGCGAAGGCGAGGACGGTCAGGGCGATGGCCAGGACGTCGACGTGCACGCCCCGCCTCCTTCACCGCGGAGCGCCCTTCTAAACCGGGATCGCCCGCGCTCCTGCGCGGGCGTGCGACCCACGGGCCGCCCCCGTGCGCGACCGGGTGGGGCCGCGGTCGTAGGTTCGGCGGGTGCACCTGCCGAGCCCCGAGGACGTCGACCGCGCGGCGAGCCGGCTCGCGACCCTGTTCCCCGAGACGCCGCTGCAGCGCAGCCCGCGGCTCTCCGCGCTGACCGGACTCGACGTCTGGTTGAAGCGGGAGGACCTCCACGAGGTGCGCTCCTACAAGGGGCGCGGTGCGTCGACCCTCATCGCCGGGCTCTCCGAGCAGGAGCGGTCGCAGGGCGTCACCTGCGCGAGCGCCGGGAACCACGCCCAGGGCGTCGCCTTCGCCTGCGCGCGGACCGGCACCCGGGCCCGGATCTTCCTGCCGCGCACCACCCCTCGGCAGAAGCGCCAGCGGATCGCGGCGCTCGGCGGGCCGTGGGTGGAGGCGGTCATCGAGGGCGACACCTACGACGAGGCGGCCCTGGCCTGCGCCGCCTGGGCCGACGCATCGGGCGCGACCGTCGTGCCGGCCTTCGACGACCCGCGGACCATCGCCGGCCAGGGCACCGTCGCGGCCGAGGTGCTGCGGCAGCTGGGCCGCGCGCCGGAGGCCGTGGTGGTGCCGGTCGGTGGCGGTGGCCTGCTGGCCGGCACCCTCGTCGTGCTGGCCGAGCACGCACCGGCGACCCGGGTGCTCGGGGCGGAGCCGGCCGGTGCCGCCTCGATGATGGCCGCCGTCGCGGCGGGGGAGCCGGTGGCGCTGCCGGCGGTCGACTCGTTCGTCGACGGCGCGGCGGTACGTCGGGTCGGCGCGCACACCTTCGAGGCGGTGCGCCGCCACCGGCCGGCGCTGACCGCCGTGCCCGAGGGACTGGTCTGCGTCGAGATGCTCGACCTCTACCAGTCCGACGGCATCATCGCCGAGCCCGCCGGTGCCCTGGCGCCAGCCGCGCTCCGCCAGGGGCTCGACGTACCTCCCGGCTCGACGGTGGTCTGCGTGCTCTCCGGCGGCAACAACGACGTCAGCCGGTACGCCGAGGTGCTCGAGCGGGCGCTGGTGCACGAGGGGCTCAAGCACTACTTCCTGGTGGAGTTCCCCCAGGAGCCGGGGGCGCTGCGCCGGTTCCTGGACGAGGTGCTCGGCGCCGACGACGACATCGTGCTCTTCGAGTACGTCAAGCGCTCGAACAGGGAGACCGGGCCGGCGCTGGTGGGCGTGGAGCTCCAGCGGCGTGAGGACTACGCCCCGCTGGTGGCCCGGATGGAGGACTCACCGCTGCGGGTCGAGGTGATCGACCCGACCAGCCCGCTCTTCCGCTTCCTGCGCTGAGGAAGCGCCGGTCAGGACCGCGTGCCTGCGCCGTCGTCCCGGATCGCCGCGCGGAGGCCCGGCGCGGCGTCCAGGACGAGCACGTCGGACCCCGTGCGGACCTCGGCGTCGGCGAGGTCGCGGAGCACCGCGCGGATCACCCGGTGCTGGGCCACCCGCGTGTCCATCTGGCGGGCCCCGGACCAGAAGCGCAGGTCGAGCTTGACGGTGGCCGAGCCGACCTCGCGGAGCAGCGCCTGCGGTGGCGGGTCGGCCATCACGTCGGGCAGGGCGGCCATCGACCGCTCGGCGACGGCGACCGCGAGGTCGAGGTCCGCGCCGTCGTCGATGTCGAGGGAGACGGTGGAGCGGACGTGGTCGTAGCCGGTCTGGACGGTGACGATCTCCGAGTGCAGGACGGAGTTGGGGATGAGCAGCAGCCGGCCGTCGAAGGACCTGATCCGGGTGGCGGTCAGCGCGATGTGCGTGACGGTCCCCGCGACCTCCTGGACGGCGATCTGGTCGCCCACCCGGAACTTGTCGCGGGCGAGGATGACGATGCCGGCGAACATGTTGCCGAGCACCGTCTGGAAGGCGATGCCGGCCGCGATCGAGAGGACGCCCAGGCCGCCGAGCGCGTTGACCGGCCGGACGCTGGGGAAGACGATCGTGACCGCGGCGGCGAAGGAGAGGACGCCGACGGCCCAGCCGGTGAGCGAGGCGAAGAGGGCGCTGGCGCTGGGTGAGCGTCCGCGCCACAGCAGCACCCGTCCGACCGCTGCCTTGAGCACCCGGCCGACGAGGACGCCCACGACGAGCACGGCGATGCCGAGCGCGACGCCCTCCCAGGTGACGTCGGGCAGCTGCAGCGCCGACTCGGCGTCGCTGAGCGGGTCGTCGTCGACGGAGGGCAGGCGCATGGTGGCGGCCCGGTACCCACCACGGCCCCCGGTGGTAACGACGGGCGGCCGCCGTCGTTGCACCACCATGCCGCTGACCGTCACCGCGTCCCTGGCCGGCCGGGCGGCCGCCGCCCTCGCCGTGGCCGCCGTCGCGCTCGTCCCGACGCTGGCCGGACCGGCCGGTGCCGCGCAGGACGGGCCGGCGACCGGCTCCCCCGAGTACGTCGCGCGCGACGCCCAGAACGTGCTGGACGCCTACGGCCGGATCACCGGCCCCGGGGGGCAGCTGGGGGACCCGGCGTACCTGCCGGCGCTGGTCGGCGCCTCGAGCGCGACGACCGCCGCGCAGCTCCTGGCCCAGGCCGCCGCCCCCACCAGGCCCGCACTGACGCCCGGGCTGCTGGTGCCGGGCTGGAACGTGGGCAACCCGCTGCGGGCCGGCTGGGAGGGCACCCGGGGGCTGGCCCGCGACGTGGCCTTCACCAACCGCTACGGGGCGCTCCTCCGCGGGACCGTGTACCGGCCGCTGCCCCGGGCGCGCGACCCGTACACCGGTGCCCGGCTGCGCGGCCCGTTCCCCGGCGTCGTCATCACCCCCGGGTCGGTGCAGGGCTCGGAGGGCATGTACCGCTGGCTGGCCCAGGACCTCGCCGAGCGTGGCTACGTGGTGCTCACCTTCGACGTCCAGGGCCAGGGACGCAGCGAGACGTTCCCGCACCTCGGTGGCCCCGCCGGCCTGCCGTTCTGCGACCCGCTCGCCACCCCGGCGGCCGGTGAGATGACCGGATGTCCGGGAGTGCCGTCGCAGCAGGCGGCGAACTTCGTCCTCGGGACGGAGGACGCGATCGACTTCTTCCTCTCGACGCCGGCTCGCCCCTACCCCAACCCGGCGGCCGACGGTGCGAGCCCGGACGCGGTCAACCCGTACTGGCGATCCTTCGACCGCAGCCGGGACCGTCGGCCGGCGACCCCCGGACGCACGACCCGGTTGGCGGTCATCGGCCACTCCCTCGGCGCCCGGGCGGTCTCCCAGGTCCAGGGCACCGACCGGCGGGTCGCGACGGTGGTCGCGCTCGACAAGCTCGCCGGAGGGGACGGCGTCGAGCCGGCGGTCCCGGCCCTGGCCGTGCAGTCGGAGTACGGCTTCACCGTCACGCCGTGGTTCCTCTCCGCCGGCAGCTCCATCGCGCCGGCGCCGTCGCCCGACGGCCCCGACCCGCGGCGCGAGCGGCAGGCCGGGTACGACGCGTGGCGCGCCGCCGGGCTCGACGCGATGCTGGTGGTGCCGCGCGCCTCGACGCACCTGGAGTACACCGACATCCCGCTCGTGCTGCCCGCCAGCCGCCACGGGCAGGCGCTCACCAGCGTCTACGTCCAGCGGTGGCTCGACCGCTACCTCAAGCACCGGGGCGGACCCCGCGCGCTCGTGCGGGAGCGGTTCCGCTACCTGGAGCCGACCGCCGACGGTGGCCGCCGTGCCGTGCTCCTGAGCCGGGACCCGATGCTCAGCTTCTACTATTGCTCGGCGTACTCCCTGGCACGTGCCGGGGGTGGTTCCCGGCTCGCGGACGGCGACGTCACGGACGCCGGCTGCTGACCGCTCGACGGAGGGATCGGCCGAGGCGCCGTGTCCGATTCGTGACCGTGCCGTGACCCGGCTTTGGGATCTGGTCCCCAACGCAGGTAATTTGCTGGAGCGGTTCGGACCAGGGTGACGTCTCGGGAGTCCCCTGGAGGGCCCGCGATCTGCCCCGACGGCATGTCAGCCGTCCGCGTGGTGTCGCGGTGTGCGTCGTCCGGCCGCAGGCGAGCGGCGCCGGCGGAAGGCCGGTGCCCACAGTGGAGGAGCAGCACCAGGTGCCAGTCATCGAGGCGCACGACGTCTACAAGGTCTTCGGCAAGCGGCCGGAGCGGGCCGTCGACCGCTTGCGCGCCGGCGCCACCCGCGACGAGCTCCGCGAGGAGGGCTGGACGGCAGCGGTCATCGACGCGTCGTTCGAGGTCTCCGAGGGAGAGATCTTCGTCGTCATGGGCCTCTCCGGCTCGGGCAAGTCGACGCTGATCCGGACCGTCAACGGCCTGCTGCCGCCGACGTCCGGGTCCATCCGGGTCGGCGGGGACGACCTCACCTCGCTCGACGCGCGGGGCGTCCGCCGGGTCCGCCGCGAGCGGGTGAGCATGGTCTTCCAGCACTTCGCGCTCCTGCCCCACCGCACGGTCGGCCAGAACGCGGCGTACGGCCTGAAGGTCCGCGGCGTCAACCGGGCCGACCGTGAGCGCCGTGCCGAGCGCGCGCTGGAGCTGGCCGGTCTCGGAGGGTGGGGCGGCTACCTCCCCAGCGAGCTCTCCGGGGGCATGCGCCAGCGGGTCGGGATCGCCCGGGCGCTGGCCGCCGAGACCGACGTGATGCTGATGGACGAGGCGTTTAGCGCGCTCGACCCGCTCATCCGGCGGGAGATGCAGGACCAGCTGGTCGAGCTCCAGCACGAGCTCGGCAAGACCATCCTCTTCATCACCCACGACCTCAACGAGGCGATGCGGCTCGGCGACCGGATCGCGATGATGCGCGACGGCCGGATCGTCCAGCAGGGCACCGCCGAGCAGATCCTCAACGACCCCGCGAACGACTACGTCGCGCAGTTCGTGCAGGACGTCGACCGGACCCGCGTGCTCACCGCTGCGTCGGTCATGGAGCCGCCGGTCGCGGTCATCGGGGCGAGCCAGGGGCCGCGTGCGGCGCACAAGCTGATCCGCGAGCACCAGCTCTCCGGCCTCATGGTCGTCGACCGCGACCGACGCCTCCGCGGCGTCGTCACCGAGCGGGCCGCGGCCGACGCGGTGCGCGCCGGCCGCGACGACCTCACCGACGTCATGGAGGCCGCCATCACGGTCGCGCCGGAGACCCCGCTCGCCGACCTCTTCGGCGCCTCGGCGGACAGCGCGACCGCGCTCGCCGTCATCAACGAACGCGGCCGGTTGCTCGGCGTGATCCCCCGGGTCACGCTGCTCAGCGCCCTCGGCAGCGCCGCCGGACCGGAGGCCACGGACGCGGCCCAGCCGGTCCTCATCGCGGAAGGGACCCAGGTATGAGCCCAGGTATGAGCCCAGGCATGAGCACAGGCACGAGCGCCATCGCGGCGGCGGAGCAGTGGGAGAACGTGGACGGCGTCCCCCGGATCCCGGTGGGTGACTGGATCCTCTCGGTGTTCGACTGGGTCCGCGACCAGTTCGGCGAGGTCATCGACCGGATCGCCGACTGGACCGAGACCATGGTCGACGGGCTCGCCGGGCTGCTCAACGGCCCGGCGCCGCTCGTCACCGCAGCGGTCCTCGCCCTCCTCGCCTGGCTGGTCAAGGACTGGAAGCTGGCCCTGGGCTCCTTCCTCGGCCTGGCGGCGGTCATCGGGATGGAGCAGTGGTCCAACGCGATGGAGACCCTCGCGCTGATCCTCGTGGCGACGCTCGTGGCGCTCCTGATCGGCATCCCGATCGGGATCCTCGCCGCCCGCTCGGACCGGGTGAGCCGGGTGGTCCGCCCGGTGATGGACCTGATGCAGACCATGCCGGCCTTCGTGTGGCTGGTGCCGGTCGTGATGCTGTTCAGCATCGGCGCGGCCTCGGCCCTGGTCGCCACCGTCATCTTCGCGCTCCCACCGGGGGTGCGTCTCACCGAGCTCGGCATCCGGCAGGTCGACGCCGAGGTGGTCGAGGCCGGCCACGCCTTCGGCGCCACGCCCCGGCAGATCCTGCGCGAGGTGCAGCTGCCGCTCGCCCTGCCGACCGTCATGGCCGGCATCAACCAGGTCATCATGCTCGCGCTCTCGATGGCGGTCATCTCCGGCCTCGTGGGTGCCGGCGGCCTGGGCGGCGCCGTCACCAGCTCCATCGCGCGGCTCGACATCGGCCTCGGCTTCGAGGCCGGCCTGTCGGTGGTGGTCCTCGCGGTCTACCTCGACCGGATCACCGCCGCGGCGGGCGGCCGGGTGCCGGGTCAGCGCGGCCGCGTCCGGGCGCTGCTCGCGCGGCGCCGGGCCACCGCCGACGTCGCCGGCCGCACGCCCGCGCCGGCTGCCGACGTACCCGAGGAGGAGGGCGCCGCCGCCTGACCTCCCGACCAGGAACCACCCGGCGCGTGCGCACGAGCGCGCCGCGGTCCCGGGCCCGGCTCCGCCGGGCCACCACGTGCACGATGAGAGGAACGACAATGAACACCACGCGCACCCTGCGGCGAGCCATCGCCACCACTGCCCTGCTGACCCTCGGCACCGTCACCGCCGCCTGCGGCTCCGACGAGGGCTCGGAGGCCACCGACGCCACCGCTTCGGGCGGCTCCGGCGCCTCCGGCGAGACGGTCACCTTGGGGATCATCCCCTCGTGGACCGATGGCCTGTCGACCGCGCACCTGTGGAAGAACGTCCTCGAGGACGAGGGCTACCAGGTGGAGATCGAGGAGCTGGCCGAGGCCGCCCCGCTCTACACCGGCCTCGCCCGCGGCGACGTCGACGTCTACCCCTCCGCCTGGCCCGAGGTGACCCACGCCTCCTACATGGAGGAGTTCGGCGACTCGATCGAGGACCTGGGCACCTACTACGACAACGCGAAGCTCACGCTCGCGGTGCCGGAGTACACCGACATCGACTCCATCGAGGACCTCCAGGGCAACGCCGAGCAGTTCGACGGCCGGATCGTCGGCATCGAGCCGGGCGCCGGCCTCACGCAGGTCACGCAGGAGTCGGTCCTGCCGACCTACGGCCTCGAGGGCGACTACGAGCTGGTGACGTCGTCGACCACCGCGATGCTGGCCGAGCTGAAGAGCGCGACCGAGGCCGAGGAGGACATCGTCGTCACGCTGTGGCGGCCGTTCTGGGCCAACAGCGCGTTCCCGGTGAAGGACCTCGAGGACCCCGAGGGCGCACTGGGCGAGTCCGAGGGCCTGCACGCGCTCGGCCGCGAGGGCTTCGGCGAGGACTTCCCGGAGGTGGCGGAGATGATGGGCAACGCCACCCTCACCGACGAGCAGTACGGCGCGCTCGAGGACATGGTCGTCAACGAGTACGGCCAGGGCCGCGAGGACGAGGCCGTCGAGGCCTGGCTCGAGGAGAACCCCGAGTGGCTGGAGTCGCTCCAGGGCTGATCCACCCCGCACGGACGGAGGTCCCGCTCACCGGTCGCCGGTGGCGGGACCTCCGCGCGTCGGGCCACGATGCGCGGGGGCGGATACTGGGGTGGCCGACGCGGGAAGAAGGACGAGCAATGCCGAGGATCGCCGAGCACCGTCTCCCGGCGGAGCCCAGCTCGCCGGAGCAGCAGGACCGCCACCAGCGGATGCTCCGGGCGGCCGCCCGGATCGGTGAGCAGCACGACCTCGAGGGCGTCCAGATGCACGACGTCGCGCGCGAGGCGGGCGTCGCCATCGCCACGCTCTACCGCTACTTCCCGTCCAAGACCCACCTGTTCGCCGCGCTGATGCGCTCCCACGTCGAGCGCCTCGAGCGCTCCTACGTCGGACCGCCCCCGGGCGCGGACCCGGCCGATGCGGTCGCGGACCTGCTCGTCCACGGCAGCCGCTGGCTCCAGCAGCGCCCCCGACTCGCCCTGGCCATGCTCCAGTCGAACAACACCGCCCACGCAAACCCGAGGCTGCGCTCGGTGGCCACGTCGTTCCACGACCCGATCCGGCGCGCCGCCGGCATCGAGCCCGCCGACGAGCTCGGCGTCCGGCTGGTCCGGCTGCTGGAGCAGAGCTGGTACGGCGTGCTGGTCGCGACCCTCAACGGCCTGATCACGATGGCCGAGGCGGAGGCCGACCTGCGGCTGGCCTGCCGGCTGCTGCTGGCGCCGCTCGCGGGGGACTCCTCGGCACGCTGAGGGGTCCCGCCCGCGGGCGGGTCAGCCCAGCCGGGCCGGGAGCCTGGCGAACCCGCGGAGGATGCGGGTGTCGCGCCGCTCGGCACCGGCCTCGAGGCGCAGGTCGGGGAACCGGTCGAAGATCCGGCGGAGGCCGACCTCGCCCTCCATCCGTGCGAGGGCGGCGCCGAGGCAGAAGTGGCGGCCGGCCGAGAAGGACACGTGGTCGGCGGCGTTCTCCCGGGTCACGTCGAAGCGGTGCGGCTCGGCGAAGACGTCGGGGTCGCGGTTGGCGCCGGCGAGGAGTGTGGTCACCACGGCTCCCCGGGGGACGCGGACGCCGGCGATCTCGGTGTCGCGGACGACGGTGCGGCCGGTCAGCAGCACCGGGGGGTCGAGACGCAGCACCTCCTCCACGGCGTTCGGCCACCGGTCCGGGTCGGCCCGCAGCGTGGCCAGCTGCTCCGGGTGGTCGTGGAGCAACCGGATCCCGTTGCCCAGGAGGTTGACCGTGGTCTCGAACCCGGCGGCGAGGACCAGGCCGGCGGTCGCCTTGAGCTCGCGGTCGGTGAGGGCGACGCCGTCGTCGTCGCGGGCGGCGACCATCTGGCTGAGCAGGTCCTCGCCGGGCTCGCGGCGCTTGAGCTCGATGTGGTCGGTCAGCCAGGCCTCGAACGACGCCAGCGCGCCCTCCACCGTGCGGAACCGGCGCCACGACAGGCCCAGGTCGAGGCTCGGCGCCGCGGCGGTGCCGAAGTCGAGCACGGTGTGCCGCTCGGCGTCGGGGACGCCGAGGATCTCGGCGATGACCGTGACCGGGAGGAGCGCGCAGTAGGCCTCGACGAGGTCGACCGAGCTGCCGTCCTGGCCGGCGGACGCGGCGAGGGAGTCGAGGAGGTCGTCGGCGATCTGCTCGGTGCGCTCGCGGAGCCGCTGCACCGCGCGGACCGAGAACACGCGGGTCACGAGCTTGCGCATGCGGGTGTGGTCGGGCGGCTCGGTGACCAGCAGCGACGGAGGCGTCAGGGGGCCCATCGGCGTGGTCTCGTGGGCCCAGCGTCCGATCCGGCCGAGCGGACCGGCGCCGGTGCCGAGGTCCACCCCGGCCCGGACGTCGGGGTTGGCCAGCACCTCGCGGACGACCGGCAGGTGCGCGGTGACGAAGGCGTACTTGGCCCGGTGCAGCGGACCGCTGGCCCGGATCTCCTCGAACAGGTCGACCGGGACGTCGCTGCTGGTGCTGGTGGCCACGATGAGCCGGCCGTGCAGGTCCCCGCCGCGTGCGGAGGACCCGATCACCGCCCGTGGGATGGCGTGGCCGAGCCCCCAGCGGACCGCCGGACGCAGCGCGTCCGACGCCCGGGTCGCGCGGGTGGTGGCGGTGCGGAGCAGCACGGTTTCCTCCTGAAATCGATACCGGCCGGTATCCGGTACCTTCCGGTATGGTCCCGGACCATGTCAACGGCTCGCCCGGCGACCCCCCCGCCGCAGGCAGGCGCCCGCGCCGACGTACGCCGTCGCCCCGCCCGGGAAGAGGTGCGCCGCGCGGTCCTCGACGCCGCCGCGCAGGTCTTCGCGCGCCAGGGCATCGACGGCGCCAGCCTCGACGACGTGGCCGCGGCTGCGGGCTTCACCAAGGGCGCGGTCTACTCGAACTTCGGCAGCAAGGAGGGGCTGGTCGCGGCGCTGGTCGAGGACCGCACCTCGGCGTACCTCGACCTGGGGCTGGAGGCGGTCGACCAGGCCGACGCCACCCTCGTCGAGCGGGCGCGGCTGCTCGGTGACCGGCTGACCGCCGCGAGCGAGGAGCAGCGCGACTGGCACCTGCTCTTCACCGAGCTGTGGCAGCGCGCGGTGCGGACGGCCAGCAGCGACGGCGCCTTCGTGGAGCGGCGCCGTGAGCTCCGTGCCGCCGTCAGCAGTGCCATCGAGGCGCACGCGCGCGAGACCGGCGCGGCGCTCCCCCTGGCCGCCGACGACCTCGCCACGCTGCTCATGGCGCTGGCCAACGGCCTGGCGATCGAGCGGCTGGTGGCCCCCGGCGAGGTGCCGGACGACCTCATGGGCCGGGTGCTGGCGCTCGTCGTGGGCGGCGGCGGAAGCGGTCCGGACCACCACTGACCACCCGTTTGCGCAGGACGGAGGTCGGGCACCAGCGCGGCACCCAAGAGAAAGGCGCAACCGTGAACACACGCACCATCGCCGTCATCGCACTGATCATCGCGGCCATCGTGCTGGCGATCCTGCTCTTCTGACCGCGTTCCCCCACCGGTCTGGTGCCCGGGCTCTCGCCCGGGTGCCAGACTCGCGGTCGTGACGGAGCAACGGCCCATCGACTTCTGGCTCACCGACATGGACGGCGTCCTCGTCCACGAGGAGGAGCCCATCCCCGGCGCGGGCGAGTTCCTGGCAGCCCTCGCGGCCGCCGGGCGCCGGTTCCTCGTGCTCACCAACAACTCGATCTTCACCCCGCGAGACCTGCGCTCGCGGCTCCTCGCCAGCGGCATCGACGTCCCCGAGGACGCGATCTGGACCTCAGCCCTCGCCACGGCGCAGTTCCTCGCCGACCAGCGGCCGGAGGGCCGGGCCTACGTCGTGGGCGAGGTGGGACTGACCACCGCGCTGCACGACGTCGGCTACGTGCTGACCGACCGCGACCCCGACTACGTCGTCCTGGGCGAGACCCGCACCTACTCCTTCGAGGCGATCACCAAGGCGATCCGGCTGATCGACGCCGGCGCCCGGTTCATCGCGACCAACCCCGACCCGAGCGGGCCGAGCCAGCAGGGCAAGCTGCCCGCGACCGGCGCGGTCGCGGCGCTGATCAGCACCGCGACGGGGCGGTCGCCGTACTACGTCGGCAAGCCGAACCCGCTGATGATGCGCAGCGCGCTGAACCGGATCGAGGCCCACTCCGAGGCGTCGGTGATGGTCGGTGACCGGATGGACACCGACATCGTCAGCGGGCTGGAGGCGGGCTTGCGGACGGTGCTGGTGATGACCGGCTCCACCCGCCCGGAGCAGGTGGAGACCTTCCCCTACCGGCCGACGCTCGTGGTGGACTCCGTCGCCGACCTGCTGCCGCTCGCCACCGGGGACGCCGTCCTCTAGGACCGGCCCTGTCGCGACCCCTGGCCCAGACGGGCCATGCGGGCGGAGCTCCGGATGGCCCGTCCTGACCAGGCCCGGGGCGTTCGCCTGACCTGTTCGGGAAACGCCGGGGAGAGGTTCCTCGCGCGTTCACCGGGGACCGCGCTCCCGTTCCGCCGTCGTCCTGAGGATCTGCTCGCCCGGGCACCTCCGCCCGGGGAGCAGACCTCACCTCAGGACCACCGTGACGACCCTTCCGCTTCCCGGCGCCGGCGACGACGTCCGTCCCCGCCGGATCTCCCGACGTGCGACGGGCGTGGACGCCGTGTTCGAGCACGCCAGCCGTGCAGTCGGCGCGTCGGTCCTCCTGGTCACCGGCGGCGTGGGCGTCTTCCTCGCCTGGCAGGCCTACCCGACCCTCGACCGGTACGGCTGGTCGTTCTTCACCGGGAGCGAGTGGCAGCCCGAGGCCGACGTCGTCGGCATCGCCGCGGTGCTCGCGGGCACGGTGTCGGTCGCGATGGTGGCGATGGTCTTCGCCTTCCCGCTGGCCTTGCTCACCGCCCTGTACATCAGCGAGTACGCGCCGGCCCGGCTCCGGTCGACGTTGGTGTCGCTGGTCGACCTCATGGCGGCCGTGCCCTCGATCGTCTACGGACTCTGGGGCTACTTCCTCGTCATGCCCCACGCTGCGGCGCTGGCGCTGTGGCTCGAGCGCAACCTCGGCTGGATCCCGCTGTTCGACGTACGGGGCGCTGACCCCGACGCCGCGGTGTGGGACACCAGCCGCTACACGGCCAGCGCCTTCTGCGCCGGGATCGCCGTCGCCGCGATGGTCATGCCGATGGCGTGCGCGGTCATGCGCCAGGTGTTCTCCCAGACGCCTCCGGGCGAGAAGGAGGCCGCGCTCGCGCTCGGATCGACCCGCTGGGGGATGATCCGCGCGGTCGTGCTCCCCTTCGGCCGGGGCGGCATCATCGGCGGCACGATGCTCGGCTTGGGCCGGGCCCTCGGCGAGACCATCGCCGTCTACCTGATCATCTCCCCGGCCTTCGAGGTCAAGCTCAACATCACCGAGCTGGGCACCAGCACGGTCAGCGCGCTGATCGCCGGCCGCTTCGGGGAGGCCACCGACGCGCAGCTCTCCGCGCTCCTCGCGGCCGGCTTCGTGCTGTTCCTCATCACGCTGGTGGTCAACACGGTGGCCGCGGTCATCGTCGGCCGCAGCCGCTCCGGAGCGGGGACGGACGCATGACGACCACCGCACCGCCCGAGGTCGGCGGCGCCGCGACGCCGGTCGCCGCGACGCACCTGCCGGTCCGCGACGAGGACGCCCCGCCGGCGGTACGGCGGACCAGCCTGGGCCGGCTCAGCCCCGACGAGCAGTTCGCCCGCCTCGGCCCCTGGGTCGCCGCGCTGGGCCTCGCCTGGGTGCTCACCCAGCGGTTGCTGCCGCTGGCCGGGCTGCCGTGGTTCGTCATCGCCTGGTTCGTGCTCGGCCTGGTGCTGACCGCGACCGCTGCGGCCATGACGGGCGGCTCCACCGAGGTGGCCGAACGGGTCGCGGAGGCCGTGGTGATCGGCGGGGCGGTGGTCGTCGGCGCGGCGCTCGTGTCGGTGGTCTACGACGTCGGCTCGCGCGGCTGGCGACCCCTCACGCACCTCAACTTCTTCGTCGACGACATGTCCGGCGTCGGCCCCAAGGACGCCCTCGACCGCGGCGGTGTGCTCCATGCGGTCGCCGGCTCGCTGGTCCAGCTGGGCATCGCCCTGGTGATCACGCTGCCGCTCGGCATCGGCACGGCCGTCTTCATGACCGAGGTCGGCGGCCGGTTCGCCCGAGTGGTCCGCACGGTGGTCGAGGCGATGACCGCGCTGCCCTCCATCGTCGCCGGGCTCTTCATCTACACCGTGCTGATCCGTGCCCTGGGCTACCCGCGCTCCGGCCTGGCCGCCGCGCTCGCGATCGCGGTGATGATGCTCCCGATCATCGCCCGCGCCGCCGACGTGGTCCTCCGGGTCGTCCCCTCCGGGCTGCGCGAGGCGAGCCTCGCGCTCGGCGCGAGCCGCTGGCGCACCGTGTGGTGCGTGGTGCTCCCGACCGCTCGCCCCGGTCTGGCCACCGCGGTGATCCTGGGCGTGGCCCGGGGCATCGGCGAGACCAGTCCGGTCCTGCTCACCTCCGGAGCCGCGGCGTTCCTGGTCACCGATCCCACCGAGGGAGCGATGAACTCCCTGCCGCTCTACATCTTCTCGCTGGTGCGGTCCGGTGAGCCGACCGCCATCACCCGGGCCTACGGCGCTGCCGCCGTGCTGCTCCTCCTGGTGCTGGTCCTCTTCGTGGTCGCCCGGCTGCTGGCCCGCCCGCGGGGCGCCCGGGCGCCGTGGCGCAGCCGGCTGCTCGCCCGGCTGGCGCAGGCGCCGTCGATCCGCCGCCGGGAGCCCGCCCACGTGCGGCCCGCGGACCCGCTCAGTCCCGCCGGCCCCGCCGGCCCGACCACCCACCTGACCACCGCCTCGACCCCGGGGGAGACCCGTTGAGCACCGCTCGCCGAACGATCCGCGCCTGGTGCGCCTTCCTGCTCGCGCTGGGCTGCGTGGCCACGCTGCCGGGCACGGCCCACGCCGCGACGTACGCCCAGATCGAGGGGACCGGCTCCACCTGGTCGGAGCTGATCGTGCAGCAGTGGATCTCAGACGTCGACGCGAACGGCATGAAGGTCGTCTACACGGGCGGCGGCTCGTCCAAGGGGCGCAAGGACTTCGCCCAGGGGAGCACCGACTTCGCGATCTCCGAGATCCCGTACCAGGGCGTCGACGAGGCGGGGAACGCCGACACCAGCAACGGCCGCGAGTTCGCCTACCTGCCGATCGTGGCGGGCGGGACGGCGTTCACCTACCAGCTCAAGATCGGCAACGAGCTCGTCCGCAACCTCCGCCTCTCCGGCGAGACGATCGCGAAGATCTTCACCAACCAGATCACCAACTGGAACGACCCGGCCATCGCCAAGGACAACAACGGGCGGTCGTTCCCGTCGCTGCCGATCACGCCCGTCGTCCGGTCGGACGGCTCCGGGACGACCGCCCAGTTCACCAGCTGGATGGACGACCAGTACCCCCACCTGTGGCGGCCCTTCTTCGGTCGGTCGGGCCTGACGTCCTACTACCCGCGCAAGGGGCGCGCGGTGGGACAGGCCGGCTCGGACCAGGTCATGAACACCATCGCCGGGTTCGCCGGCAACGGCACCATCGGGTACGTCGAGTACTCCTACCCGGTCAACAAGGACTACCCGGTCGTCAAGGTCCTCAACAAGGGCGGCTACTTCGTCGAGCCCACGCAGTACAACGTCGCCGTCGCGTTGACCAAGGCGCGGATCAACCAGGACAAGAGCTCCCCGCTCTACCTCACCCAGGTCCTCGACGGGGTCTACTCGGCCACCGATCCGCGGGCCTACCCGCTGTCGTCCTACAGCTACATGATCATCCCGACCGGCAGCGACGACCCGCGGATGTCGACCGCGAAGCGGCAGACGCTCGCCGACCTCATGTACTACTCGCTGTGCGCCGGCCAGTCGAAGGCGGGGCCGTACGGGTACTCGCCGCTGCCGCTCAACCTCGTGCAGGCCGGATTCCAGCAGATCGCCCGGCTCGGGCAGGCCGACCCGGACGTCGACCTCACGGACCGCAAGGTCACCGAGTGCAACAACCCGACCTTCGACGGCAAGAACCTCGCGGGCAACAAGCTGGCCCAGATCGCGCCGCAGCCCGCCGCCTGCGACAAGGTCGGCGCCGGCCCTTGCGGCACGGCCACCGGCACCAACCAGCCCTCCACCGACGAGGGCGGCGCGCCCGCCGGGGACGGCGGTGCGGCCGCGGGCGGTGACACCGGCGGCTCCGGCGGGCCGGACGGCCAGGGCGGCGCCGGTTCCGGGGTGGACCCGGCGGCGCCCGGGGGCGAGGCCCCGGCCGTGCTCGACCCGGAGACCGGAGCCGTGGTCGGCGGCGAGGTGGGAACCAGCGCCGGCGAGGCGCTCTACGCCACGCCGACCGAGCTGGCCGCCCACCGTCCCGCGGACACGCGGACGTTCGGCTGGCTCGCAGCAGCCGAGCTGCTGGCCCTGGTCCTCCTGCCCGGGCTGTACGTGGCCGCGCTCAAGCGACGGCGAGCCGCCCGATGAGCAGCACACGGATCCGCCGCCGGCTCGCCGTGCTGCTCGCTCTGGTGGTCGCCTTGCTCGGCGTCGGTGCCGTGGCCCCCACGGCAGACGGTGGAGACCTGGCGCCGGCCGCGGCCGCCGCGGCAGCCCCGGGGGGCCCCGGGAAGGGCGAGGGGGCGCGGAAGGACGGCTACCGCGCGACGAAGTCGCTGACGCGGGTGCTGACCAACGCCGACGGGTCGACCTTCGCCTTCCCGACGTACGACGTGACCGTCACCGCCGACAAGACACGCAACCTCCGCGGCCGCCAGCGCATCCGCATCAGCTGGCGGGGCGCACAGCCCAGCGGCGGTCGGGCGAGCAACCCGTACGGCGAGAACGGGCTCAGCCAGGAGTACCCGGTCGTCATCCTCCAGTGCCGCGGGGTCGACGACGCCGGCGCGCCGGCCAGCCGGCGGTTGAGCCCCGAGACCTGCTGGACCGGCTCGGTCGCACAGCGGTCCCAGGTGAGCCGCTCCGACGGCGAGGCGTTGTGGCGCCACGACCTCCACGCCGCCGACGCCGACCGCGAGCGGCTCTCCGGCGTGGAGCCGTTCCCCTCCGCGGAGGAGTGCGCCACCGCGGACATCGCTGGGTACTCCACCCGGCTCACGCCCTTCGTCGCCCGCGGCGGCACCCGGCACCTCGCCTGCGACGGCACGCACATGCCTCCCGAGGCCGCGGTCGGCGCGGCATTCCCCCCGGCCGAGCTGGCGGCGTTCACCGAGCCGGACGGCACCGGCAGCGTCCAGTTCGAGGTCCGCAGCGACGTGGAGAACGAGTCGCTCGGCTGCAACCACCAGGTCGCCTGCTCGGTCGTCGTCATCCCGATCGTCGGGCTCAGCTGCGACCGGCCCTCGACGCCGCAGACCAACGGCGACCAGGCCTGCCGCCGCGGCGGGCGGTTCGCGCCCGGCAGCAGCAACTTCGCCGGTGAGGGGATCGACCAGGCGGTCGGCCCGGCCCTGTGGTGGTCGGCCTCGAACTGGCGGCACCGGTTCTCCATCCCGATCACCTTCGGCCTGCCACCGGACACCTGCGACATCCGCGACCCCCGTCCGCCGACGGGGTTCTACGGGTCCGAGCTGCTCGCCCAGGCCGCGCTCCAGTGGTCCCCGGCGTACTGCCTGGCCAAGGACCGGTTCAAGTTCCAGCTCAACCAGATGTCCGACGAGGCCGGGTGGAACCTGATGGAGAGCGGCGGTGGGGCAGCCGCCGCCGTCTCGTCCGAGCACGAGCGACGCGGTCCCGACCCGGTCGGCTACGCCCCGACGGCGATCACCGGCTTCTCCATCGCCTATGCCATCGACGAACCCGACAACGGCGGGGAGTACACGCGGCTGCGGCTCAACGCCCGCCTCCTCGCGAAGCTGCTCACCCAGAGCTACCTCGGGTCCGACCTCGGACGCGGCCATCCGGGCATCGAGGGCAACCCGTTGGCGATCATGAACGACCCGGAGTTCCAGAAGCTCAACCCGGGCCTCGCCACGACGACCCAGGAGGCCGGCGCGACGCTGCTCTCGCTGTCCAACGGCTCCGACGTCGTCGAGCAGCTGACGGCGTACCTCGCCGAGGACCCCGACGCCCGCGCCTTCGTCTCCGGCAAGCCGGACCCGTGGGGCATGCGGGTCAACCCCGAGTACCGGGGGATCGAGCTGCCGCGGGCGGAGTGGCCGCTGCTCGACACCTACGTGCCGAAGACCGAGAACACCTGCCGCCAGGAGAACCCGGCGGTGTACTTCACCCAGCTCGCGGCCCCGGTGACCACGCTCCGCAAGATCTCCGGGGCCCTCCTCGACGCCCACCCGAACGTGCAGACCCGCTGCGAGTTCGACCAGTCGACGCAGCAGTACAAGCTCGGCCGGGTCGACCGGCAGTCGTTCGGCTCGCGCTTCATGCTGGGTCTCACCAGCCTGGGTGACGCCGCCCGCTACGGCCTGCGCTCGGCGTCGTTGCAGACCAAGCCGGGGCGCTACGTCGCGCCGAACGACGCCTCCCTCGCGGCCGCCATCCGCCTCGCGCGGCAGAAGGGCCGAATGCAGCCGTTCGTGCTCGACCAGGGAGACGTCCGTCGCTCCGGGGCTGCCTACCCCGGGACGATGGTCGTCTACACCGCCGCGCGGCTGCGGGGGATGCCCGAGGACGACGCTGCCAAGGTCGCGCAGTTCATCCGGGTCGCCACCACGGAAGGGCAGCGTCCCGGGAGCGGGAACGGCGAGCTCCCCGACGGCTACCTGCCGATCCGCCGCACCGGCGTGACCGCAGCGCTCTTCGAGTCGGCGCAGGAGGTGGCGGCCGCCGTCGCGGCGCAGCGCACCCCGGCGGGCGGCGCCGGCCCGGCCGCAGGGGACGGCCCAGGTGGCGGGACCTCCGGGGGCGGTGCCGGGCCGGTCGGCGGGGTCGACCTGCCGACGGGCGAGGTGCCCGTCGACGAGGTGCCCGAGGCGCAGCCACCGGCGTCGGGCGGGGCCGACGCGCCCGCCGTCGCGGTGCCGGAGATGCCGGCGACGCAGGCGGTGGCCTCGCGGCTGGGGAGCGGCGTGCTGCCCGCCCTGCTGCTCGTCGGGCTGGTCGCCCTGCTGGTCGCCAGCGGTCTCCGCTTCTTCGTGCGGGTGCCGCGATGAGCGTCCTCGCCCGCTCCGTCGATGGCGTCGCGCCAGGGATGCCGGCAGTGCCCACTCCCCGTCGACGGTCGCGGGTACGGCGGGCGAGGCCCGCCACCCGCCCCGACGACCGGGTCGCGCTGGTCTCCTCGGTCCTCACCATGGTCGCCCTGGTGTGCCTGTGGACCGTCGTGCAGGTGCTCGTCCTCGGCGCGTTGTCCCACGAGCGGGCCCAGGAGCTCCTCTACCGGGAGCTGCGCACGCAACTGGCCAGCGCGACCGCGCCGCTGGGCCCCGTCGTCCCCGTCGGCGCCCCGGTCGCCGTGCTGAGCGCGCCCGCGGTCGGCCTCGAGCAGGTCGTGGTGGAAGGGACGGCGTCCGGGGACACGCTCGTCGGGCCCGGCCACCGGCGTGACACCGTGCTTCCCGGGCAGGTCGGCACCTCGGTCGTGTACGGCCGGGCCGCCACCTACGGCGGCCCCTTCCGCGACCTCGCGGAGCTCCGCGCGGGCGACCGCATCGACGTGACCGCGGCGCAGGGGACCGTGGCCTTCACCGTCCGCGGGGTACGCCGGGCCGGCGACCCGCTGCCCCCGCCCGCCGAGGAGGGCGCCGCGCGCCTCACTCTGGTCACAGCCGAGGGCGCGGGGCGCTTCTCCGGCAGCTCGGTGGTCTACGTCGACGCGGACGCGGACGAGGGCTTCCCCGCCCCGCCAGGTCGCCCTGCGGCCGTGCCCGAGTCGGAGAAGGCGCTCGGCACCGACACCGGTGCGCTGCCGCTGCTCGCCCTGCACCTCGCCGTCCTGGTCGCCCTGGTCCTCGGCGTCCTGGCGGCGCGGCAGCGCTGGCCGGCGGTCCTCGTGTGGGTCGTCGCCAGCCCCCTTGCCGTCGCTCTCTCGTGGGCGACCACCGACGTGGCCGTGCGGCTCCTGCCGAACGTCCTCTGACCGCACCACCGGGCCGCTCGGGGCCCGTTCGACCGCACCACCGACCGCACCACCCATCTGAAGAAAGCGACAAGGAAATGTTCGTACGCAAGTCCCTCGCCGGCCTCGCGGCCGCGACCCTCGCCGGGTCCGGCCTCGCGCTGTCGGCCCCCGCGTTCGCCGCCGAGCCCGACGACACGACCTTCACCCCGGTCGCCGCCGACCTCGTCGGCGTCGGCTCCGACACCAGCCAGCACGCCCTCAAGCTGATCGCGGACGCCTGGAACGCGGGCAAGCCCGCGAACCGGATCGCGACGTTCGCGGCGACCGGCGGCGGCGAGGTCACCCTGCCCGGCGGCGCCATCAAGCGCCCCAACGGCTCGGGATCCGGCAAGGCGCTGCTCTACGGCGCCGGCAACAACGCCGACGTCGACTTCGCCCGCTCCTCCTCCGGCCCCACCAGCACCGAGGTCCAGGCCGGCCTGCAGAACTTCCCCTTCGCCCTCGACACCCTGGTGATGGCGGTCTCGGGCTCGGCCCCGTCCAACGCGCCGGCAACCCTGACCAAGGACCAGATCGTCGACATCTACGACGGCACGGTGACCAACTGGTCCCAGCTCGGCGGCAAGCCCGGCGTCATCGCGCCGAAGATCCCGCAGGCGGGCTCGGGCACCCGGAGCTTCTTCGTCTCCCAGCTGAAGTCGGCCAACAACGGCGTCGACGTCCAGCTGGCCGCCTCTGTGGCCGAGGTGCAGGAGCACGACGACACCACGATCAAGAACGACCCCAACGCGGTGGCGCCGTTCTCCGAGGGCCGCGCCGGCCTGCTCGGGTCCACCCTGCGGCTCGAGTCCGGCTTCCGGGCCGACCGGGCCCTCTACAACGTCGTCCGTGGCACCGACCTGGCCAAGCCCGAGGTCCAGGCCGTCTTCGGCGAGGACGGCTTCGTCTGCTCCAGCGACGCGCGGGGGCTCATCGAGGACGCCGGGTTCAAGCAGCTGGCCACGCCGGACCAGGGCGGTGTCTGCGGCGTCGCGACGCAGAGCAGCACCAGCAACTTCACGCTCAACGAGGCCGTGGCCACCGGCCTGTCCCTCTCCGCCTCGAGCGCCAAGGCCCGCTCGGCGACGCTCGTCGCCCAGGTCACCGGCAGCACCGCTCCCCAGGGCACCGTGACGTTCACCTCCGGCGGCCAGACGTTGGCCACCGGCGTGCCGCTCGTCTCGGGTCGCGCCACCCACACGGCCACGGGCCTGGAGCTCGGCAGCCGTGAGTTCAGCGCGGAGTTCGTGCCGGCGGAGGGCTCTGCCTTCGAGGGTTCGACCGACACCGCCTCGGTGGTCGTCAAGACCGGTTCCGCCGTCTCCGAGACGCTGCCGGCCAAGGTCGCCAAGGGCAAGGCGGCGGTCGGCACCGTCAAGGTGGCCCTCAGCGGCGTCAGCGCCTCGGCCACCGGCAAGGTCCGGATCCTCGAGGGCCGCACCGCGCTCAAGTCCGTCAGGCTCAAGGGCGGCGCGGCGAAGGTGAAGCTGCCGAAGCTGAGCAAGGGCAAGCACACCCTGCGGGCGGTCTGGGCCGGCAACGGCGTCGCCGTCGGCTCCAGCAAGACCTTCACCATCACCCAGAAGTGACCCGCGCGCCGGGGGGGGGGCGCCCCCCCCCCCCCCCCCCCCCCCCCCCCCCCCCCCCCCCCCCCCCCCCCCCCCCCCCCCCCCCCCCCCCCCCCCGGGGCGGCTGGCGACGAAGCGCGCCCGGCTCTGCTCCGACAGCGTGGGCGCGGGCCCCAGGACGGCATCGAGCTTGCTCGGGACGTAGTTGAAGAGCGTCCGCCGTGAGACGCCGGCTCCGGCGGCGAGGTCGTCCAT